>JASFOC010000114.1:0-7037 GCA_050116715.1 Gammaproteobacteria bacterium | reverse complement strand
TTATGGTGCGACAATACGGTGATTGCACAAAATCAATGCACAAGGCTCAGCGAAAATACACCTCCACATTCCCGATGTCATCCACCTTGCCTGCAGATTTTCGAATCCTGTCCGCCAGTTTCTCCCTCCCGGCCAGGTCCATGTCCACCGGGTGCATGAAGATATCGACATGCACCTTGCCGTCGAGGTAATGCAGGACCACCTTTTCAATGTCGCTGTGCACGCCGAGTTTTGACCAGCGTTTTTCCAGGCGCTGCATGACTTCATCCCGCAGCGGCAGGCCGTTGCAGGGCGAAGCCACCTCGTCATCCTCGGGATCAATATGGACCGTGACATCCGACACATCATCCATTTCACCGATCAGCCGGGAGCGCACATACTCGCCGATCATGTGTCCCTCGGACACACTCAGTCCCGGATCAACCAGGATGTGTACATCGACCAGCGCATCACTGCCGCTGCGCCGGGTGCGCAGCATGTGCAGTGCACGCACGCCGTCCACATCCATGATTGCCTTGCGGATGGCTTCGACCTTGTCTTCTTCCAGGGAGGTGTCGATCAGTTCCTGCACGCTCTTCCAGAGTAAATCCCAGCCGATCTTGGCAATCATCAGGCCAACGGCTGCCGCAGCAATGGCATCGAGGTAGGTAAACCCGTACATGGTTCCGGCCACGCCTATGACGACGATGATCGACGAGATGGCGTCACTGCGACTGTGCCAGGCATTGGCATGCAGCATGTTGGAACGCAGGCGGCGCGCTGCCCTCACGGTGTAGTGGTATATGAACTCTTTCGAGGCGACGGATGCCAGTGCCACCAGCAATGCCAGCATGCCGGGCTGTCCCAGCAGTTCCGGTTCACGCATGCGATGCAGTGCGTCGTAACAGATACCGATTGCAACCAGCGCCAGTGCCACGCCAAGGATCACGGTTGCCACCGTCTCGATGCGACCATGCCCGTAGGGGTGTTCCTCATCAGCCTCCCGGTGGGAGTGTTTGGCTGCAAACAGCACCAGGAAGTCAGTTGCCAGGTCGGACAGTGAATGCACGCCATCGGCGAGCAATGCCTGCGAGTTCGCGGTCGTGCCGATCACAATCTTCACGATGCCGAGCAGCAGGTCCACGACCCCGCCCACCACGGTTACCTTGCGGACTTCGCGATAGCGTGTTTCCAGGGTGTCAGCCGTGTTATTGGGGGTGTGCGCCATGCTCAGCTAGCCCGAATTGCAGACGAGGATGCGAATGACAATTTCATCTCCGCCTTCCTGGATATCGAGAACCCGGTGTCCGTGTACACGGCACCATGCAGGGATATCATGCAGCACACCGGGATCAGTGCATGACACCCGCAGTGTTTGTCCGGGCCGCAGCTTCTGCAGTGCATCCTGGGTGCGTATAACCGGCATCGGGCACAGCAGCCCGCGTGCATCCAGAGTCGTGTCGGTCACAGGTACCAGTCCGCCGGAATTTCTTCAGTCGGCAACGGCGCCACCTCGAGCGTTTGCACATTTCCATCCAGGTCGCCGGCCTGTACCGTCACGCTTGCCGCATCCCGTCCCTTGCTGAAGCGGGCGGTCAGGCGGGCGGCCAGCTCCAGGTCGCCCGCTGCAAGCTCGCCGTCCAGCAACACCAGCGGACCGGTATGGCTGGTCGGGAACATGTGCACAAAGCGCTTGCGATAGCCTTCGAGAAAGCGGTTCTCCCCTTCTTCGCGGCCGACGATAAGCTTGAAGTTGGGCCGCGGCCGCAGGTGGCGCCCCACCTTCAGCAGCATGATGTCATCCAGCTCGTAATCACGCACGCCGCGACTCTGCCACAGGTCCGCAAGTTTCACCGAGTACTGCCTGTCAGTCAGGAAGCAGCAGCCGCCGGCCGGTTGTGCATAATCCGAGAACCCGAAGCTGGCGGCCAGCGCCATCTGCGGCTTGCGTGACCGTCCGCTGAAAGCATACAAACGGTCACGGTCCAGCCAGCCTTCACGTTCCGGCAGTGTCTCGGGCAGGTTTTTTGCGCACAGCGGCCGCACCAGCCGGTCAGTTGCACCCGAGTCTCTGGCAATCACCGGCATGGTATCGCGACGCTGTGACATGGGCCGCTGGCCGATGACTTCGCCGGTGATGATAAAGTCGAAGTCGTTGGCAACGATCCACTCATGCGCCTTCTCAACCATGAAAATCTTGCAGTCGAGGCAGGGATTCAGATTGGCGCCGTAACCGTGGCCGGGATTGAGCACCACGTCCTTGTACGCTTCGATGATGTCGACAATGTGCAGCTTGATCCCCAGCTGTTCCGCCGACCACAGTGCATTGTTGCGCTTCGGCCTGGCACGGTCCTTTTTGCGAATGGCATGGGTGTGCCCCTCGACGCAAAAACCGGTATAGAAGTTGATGCCTTCCACGTGCACACCCTGCTCCATTACCACGCGTGCTGCCAGCAGCGAATCGAGGCCGCCGGAAATCAGTGCAACAGCGCGGGGTTGTCTGGGCATGGCAGGGGGAAGATCAAAGTTGCGGGAATTGCCCGCATTCTAACCCAGGCGCGGTCCCGCTGAGCAAGAAAACACAGGAATCTAGTGCTTTTCCTGCTGCGTCCCGATGGGGATGACCCGGCCGCCGTTGCACACCTGCCGGTAGCACCGCCGACTGCCCGTTTCCTGCCACAGGTCCATGGCCTGCAACGGCGTAAGCGCCGATTCACCACCCAGTCCGCGCATGGCATGCAGGATGTCCATCAGGATGATGAAGGCATCCGAAAGACTCTGGTAAACACTGGACCAGCTGCGATCGAGGACGTCCGCAAGCTGGCCGTAGGAAGTACGGCCGATATTCACGAAGTAGCTGATGCGCACCAGCCGGCGCTCGGCAAGTTCGGGAAACAGACCGGAAAACAACAGGCAGTGGTCCCCGACCTCGCGCAGCGAATCGGCACGCTGTTCGCCATGCAGCAGCTGGGAACCGAGAAAATCCTCGGCCATGATCCGGGCAGTGCAGTGCGGCTTGTCCGCAAACCGCATCAGCAGAAAAACAAGATAACTTTCGAGCGTTTCGTCGAGATGATGGTCGCACGCGGACTGCGCTTCCTGCAGCAGGGTCTGCCACTGTGCCTGGGCCGTGGGCTCGAGTATCAGCTTTGCCATGCTCATCCTCCACCGGGATACTCTCAGACTGTCGACCGACCGTTGCCCGGGCTTGAGACCGCGCAATGGCGAACCTGAGTCAGGTTTACCATAGGGATTCGCTCAATGTCACGCCTGCGGAAGAAAAATTCAGCCGCGCTCGCGGCACTGGGGATATTTAGCGTTGCGCAGGCTATAATGAACGGCTTGCAACAACAGCAGCGAATCACAAAGCCGTGGCAGACACACCGAAAACATTCCAGGACCTGATCCTTGCGCTCCAGGCCTACTGGAGCAGGCAGGGCTGTACCCTGCTGCAGCCCTATGACATGGAGGTTGGCGCAGGCACCTTTCATCCTGCCACCTTTCTGCGTGCCATCGGCCCGGAACCGTGGCGTGCCGCGTACGTGCAGCCTTCCCGGCGACCCAGCGACGGGCGCTATGGCGAGAATCCGAATCGCCTGCAGCATTACTACCAGTACCAGGTCCTGCTGAAGCCGTCCCCGGACAACATCCAGGAGCTGTATCTCGACTCGCTGCGCGAACTGGGTATTGATCCCCTGGTACACGATATCCGCTTTGTCGAGGACAACTGGGAATCACCCACCCTGGGTGCATGGGGACTGGGCTGGGAGGTCTGGCTGAACGGTATGGAGGTCACCCAGTTCACCTATTTCCAGCAGGTCGGTGGCCTTGAGTGCCGCCCCGTCAGCGGCGAAATCACCTATGGACTGGAACGCATCGCCATGTACCTGCAGGCAGTGGAAAGCGTGTTCGACCTGGTGTGGACGCAGGGGCCGCAAGGACCGGTCAGCTACCGCGACGTATTCCACCAGAATGAAGTGGAGATGTCCGCCTACAACTTCGAGCAGGCCGATGTGGAATCATTGCTGCAGTGGTTCGATACCTGCGAGCGCGAAAGCAGTCGCCTGGTCGAGGCAGGACTGCCGCTGCCGGCCTATGAAATGGTGCTCAAGGCCTCGCACACCTTTAACCTGCTGGATGCACGCAGCGCCATCTCCGTGACCGAACGGCAGCGCTATATCCTGCGGGTGCGCAGCCTCGCGCGGCAGGTGGCCGATGCCTATTTTGCACGCCGGGAGGCACTGGGTTTCCCGATGCTGGCAAGCGGCGGTGAGGCAGCATGAGTACTACACGTGACCTGCTGTTTGAAATCGGCACGGAAGAACTGCCACCCAGATCCTTGCGTCGCCTGCGGGATTCCCTGCATACCTCACTGACAACACTGCTGCAGGACAATCATCTTGGTCATGGTGAGAGCCATGCCTATGCCACCCCACGCCGGCTTGCCGTGCTGGTAAGGGATCTCGATGCAGCCCAGCCCGACCGTGAAGTGGTGCGCCGCGGCCCGGCAATCAGCGCGGCTTTCGATGCGGCAGGAAACCCGACCAGACCGGCACAGGGCTTTGCCGGCTCCTGCGGAGTGAGCGTTGCCGAACTCGATCACATGGAAACCGACAAGGGTGCCTGGCTGGTCTGGCGCGCCACGGAAAGCGGCAAACCCGCCGCGGAAATCCTTCCCGGGCTTATCGAAAAGGCACTCAGGGCCTTGCCGGTTCCCAAGCGCATGCGCTGGGGTAATTCCAGCGTCGAGTTTGTGCGCCCGGTACACTGGGCGGTGCTGCTGCTGGGAGACGAACCCGTGGCTGCCGAGATCCTCGGCGTACGCTGTGACCGCTATACCCGCGGCCACCGTTTCCACCACAACGATAAGATCGCCATCACTAACCCTGCCGACTATTGCAACCTCCTTGCAACAAGCGGCAAGGTCATGGCGGACATGGACCAGCGCCGGGAATCCATTCGCACCCAGGTAACCGAGGCCGGCGCAGCCCTGGGTGGCAGCGCGCGCATCGATGCCGATCTGCTGGATGAAGTCACTGCCCTGGTCGAATGGCCGGTCGCGATTACCGGCAGCTTCGACCGCCGCTTTCTCGAGGTGCCGGCGGAGGCCCTGGTTTCCAGCATGCAGGACCATCAGAAATTCTTTCCTGTATTGCAGCCTGATGGCAAGCTGATGCCGAATTTCATCACGGTCGCCAACATCATCAGCAAGGACCCGGAACAGGTGCGCTCCGGCAACGAGCGCGTTATTCGTCCGCGCCTTGATGATGCCGCTTTTTTCTGGGAGCAGGACCGCAAGCAGACCCTGGCAAGCCGCATCCCGCAACTGGATGCCATGACTTTCCAGCAGCAACTGGGATCATTGGGAGACAAGCAGAAACGCGTTGCCGCAATTGCTGCCAGTATCGCGACGACACTCGGCCAGGATCCACAGCCTGTACAGCGTGCCGCCGCGCTGTGCAAGTGCGATCTGCTCACCAGTATGGTGTTCGAATTTCCGGAACTGCAGGGGGTAATGGGACGTTACTACGCGCTGCACGACGGCGAGGACCCCGAGGTAGCCAGCGCGATCGACGAGCAGTACCAGCCGCGTTTTGCCGGCGACAGCCTGCCAGCTACCCCGACCGGCCAGGTACTCGCGCTGGCGGAACGGCTTGACACCCTCGCCGGCATCTTTGCCATCGGGCAGACACCCACCGGCGACAAGGATCCATTCGGCCTGCGGCGTGCCGCACTGGGCCTGTTGCGCATCCTGGTCGAGAAGCAGATTGATCTCGACCTGCGGGCCATGATCGAGACGGCAGCGACAAATTTCCCGGCCGCCCTGCAGGCAGGCAAGGCAGCCCCGGCGCTTCTGACCTTTATCCTGGAAAGGCTGCGCGCTTACTACCTGGAGGCAGGTTTTGATGTGCAGAATTTCGATGCCGTCATGGCACGGCAACCTGCGCGGCCACTCGATTTTGACCAGCGTATGCGAGCCGTGCAGGCATTCCGTCAATTACCCGAAGCAGAAAGCCTTGCTGCCGCCAACAAGCGCATCCGCAATATTCTGCGCAAGGCACACGAGGCCGGCATCAGCTTCCCGGACGCCTGTAACACCAGTCTGCTGCAGGAACCCGCCGAGCGTGATCTGGCCCAGGCACTCGAGCGTCTTGAGACACAGGTAGGTCCCTTGTTCGCGCAGCGTGATTATACCCGGGCACTCTGCCAGCTGGCCGCGTTGCAGGCACCGGTCGATACCTTCTTCGACACGGTGATGGTCATGAGCGACGACGAGGTGCTGCGCAACAACCGGCTGGCCCTGCTGAATGCCATGTCGGGGCTGTTCCTGCAGGTTGCGGATATTTCCCTGCTGCAGGGATGAAGCACACGTGTGTGCCTGCTGAAACCTACAAATTCCTGCGCTGCAGGTCTCAGCCAATGCAAGGAGAGCACCATGACCGACAATGATTCATACCGGAGCATGCTCGCAGCCGTGCAGGCGTTTCACGACAAGCACGACTTCAGGAATACCGGCGGCGAAGAGATGACCTACCGGGTGGCACTCATGACGGAGGAGCTTGGCGAAATTTCTGCCTGCGTGACCAAGGGAAAGGCTACTGCCGCACTCGCCGAGGAATGCGCGGACCTGCTGATTCTGTTAATTGGCACTGCGATTGCCGGCGAGTTCGATCTCAACAAGGCCTTCTGGGACAAGTTGCAACAGCTGGACAAGCGCGAATCCCGGATGGTCAAGGGGCGCATTCGCGTCTCCGAATTCAGGGATACATAATGCAACTCATCATTCTTGATCGTGACGGTGTGATTAACGAGGATTCCGATGAGTACATCAAGTCCCCGACAGAGTGGAAACCGATACGTGGCAGTCTCGAGGCGATTGCCCGCCTGCATCGGGCCGGCTGGCGCGTCATCGTCGCAACCAACCAGTCGGGCATCGCGCGAGGCCTGTTTGACCTGGACACCCTCGCCAGGATCCACAAGAACATGCACCAGCGGGTTGTGGAAACCGGTGGGTTGATCGACGCGGTATTCTTCTGTCCTCACGGACCGGATGACAA
>JASFOC010000113.1:0-7053 GCA_050116715.1 Gammaproteobacteria bacterium | reverse complement strand
TAGCTTTCCACGCGATAGCGGGTGCCGCTACGACTTAGTTCAAGCAACTTCACCGCAGTGGAACTGATATCCAGGCCGATTAGCGGTGGTTTCGTCCTTTTAAAGAGTTGCGCGAATGGCACAATATTTCCTTTTAGTTACCCACTGTTGTACGGCAAAGGTAGTTCGCCGCATTAGAGGACATTGCCAACTGTTTGTCAACTAATGTGTAATGTTGCTCAGATGCTTCGGTACTGGTTATCGGACAAGGTGAAAATTATTTAAGAAAAAATTTTCTCTGGACCGGTTAGGCACTAATTTATGGCTTACTTCATAGCCGTTCTTTGAACCCGATCACAGGTTAATACTGTATTCAATGATCCTACGTTACCTTGCCCGTTTGTTTTTTTACCTGTTGCTGCTCGCGAGTATCGGCGTTGCCGTTGTCGCGGTGGTCCTGTACGTAAAGATTGAGCCACAACTGCCTTCGATTGATGTACTCAGGGATGTACAGCTGCAGGAACCGCTGCGTATCTATGCAAGTAACAGACAGCTGTTGGCCGAATTTGGTGAGAAACGCCGTACTCCGGTCAAGCTCAGTCAAGTTCCTGACGCCATGGTGCAGGCATTTCTGGCGGCAGAGGATGATCGCTTCTTTGAGCATCCGGGCGTTGATTTTCAGGGATTACTGCGCGCCGCAGTTGAACTGGTCAGAACCGGGAAAAAACGCCAGGGTGGCAGTACGATCACCATGCAGGTCGCGAGAAATTTCTTTCTCTCCAGTGAAAAGACCTATCTGCGCAAGCTGACCGAAATCCTGCTTTCCTTCAAGATCGAGGACTCGCTGAGTAAGGAAGAAATACTGGAGCTGTATCTCAACAAGATCTATCTGGGGCAGCGCGCCTATGGCGTGGAAGCGGCGGCACAGGTGTATTACGGCATGAGCATCGCCGACCTTTCGGTAGCGAGGATGGCGATGATTGCAGCATTGCCGAAGGCACCGTCAAGAATCAATCCGATCAGCAACCCCGAAGCTGCAGTTGAGCGGAGAAACTATATTCTCGGACGCATGCACCAGTTGGGCTACCTGGATACCGCAGACTACGAGGCAGCAGTTGCCGAGCCTGACGGGGCACGCCTGCATCGAGTACAGGCTGAAGCCAATGCCGCATATGTTGCCGAGATGGTGAGACATGACATGGTCGAGCGTTATGGTGTTTCTGCCTATACCTCCGGTTATGAAGTGGTCACGACAATTGATATTCCACGTCAGGCGGCAGCGACCCGCGCATTGCGCAAGGATTTGCTGGATTACAGCAAGCGGCATGGCTACCGGGGGGCGGAAGCGAACCTGGATCTCGCTGACATTCCTGTGGAAGAAAGAGTCGAATTGCTGGCCGACTATGAGCCGGTTGGCGGGCTCGAGCCTGCACTTGTTACCCTGGTTGATGAAAAGTCTATCGAGGTTTTGCTGAAGAGCAATGAAACCGTCACTATCGGCTGGGATGGTCTCTCCTGGGCTCGACCCTATCGCAGTGTCAACAGTCTCGGTCCTGCGCCAAAGCAGGCGGGCGACGTCGTGGCTGTGGGTGACGTCGTTCGGGTATCCGGATCTGATGCTGTCCGGGAACTGGCCCAGATACCTGCTGTTGAAGGGGCCTTGGTGTCACTACGTCCGACTGACGGGGCAATTCAGGCGCTGGTCGGGGGCTTCGACTTCAAGCGCAGCAAATTCAACCGCGCGATTCAGGCAAAGCGCCAGCCCGGTTCGAGTTTCAAGCCGATAATCTACTCCGCCGCGCTTGAGAAAGGCTTCACGCCTGCCAGCATCATCAACGATGCGCCTGTAGTATTTGACGATTCGGAGCTGGAATCGACCTGGCGTCCGGAGAACTACAGCGGGAAATTTTTTGGACCGACCCGCCTGCGCGAGGCGCTTTACCGTTCCAGGAACCTTGTTTCCATTCGTATCTTGCGGGCCATCGGTGCCGGATACGCAGCGACATATGCCGAGAAATTCGGATTCTCCTCGGAAGAACTGCCGCATGACCTCACCCTGGCGCTGGGTAGTGCCTCTGTAACGCCTATGCAAATGGCGCGGGCCTATGCAGTGCTGGCTAATGGTGGATATCTGATCGAGCCGTATTTGATTCGCAGCATCCATAATGCATCGGGAGAAGTAATTTTCATGGCGGATGCGCCCGTGGTTTGCACGCATTGTCCCGAGGTGCTGGATGAAATCAGCACCGGGCTGCAGAAGCAGGTCAATCTGGCGCCACAGGTCCTGTCACCCCAGAATGTCTGGCTGATGACTTCCATGATGCGTGATGTCATCCAGCGAGGCACGGGTGTCAAGGCGCGCGTCCTTGGTCGGTCCGACCTGGCGGGCAAAACGGGCACCACGAACGATCAGATGGATGGCTGGTTTTCAGGTTTCAATCATGCGCTGGTGGCAACAGCGTGGGTCGGGTTTGACAAGCTTGAACCGCTGGGGCGGCGTGAAACCGGTGGACGGTCGGCATTGCCCATGTGGATCGATTACATGCGGGAGGCACTGCAGGGTATCGAAGAGGTCGATCAGCAACCGCCAGAAGGACTGGTTACGGTGCGTATCGATCCGGTAACCGGACTGCTGGCGCGCAGTGGCCAGCAGGATGCCATCTTCGAGACATTCACCGAAGATACCGTGCCTGACCGGACGAGTGAACCGGGTGTAGCTGGCGGTCTGCCCGGAAGCGGTGGCGCAATCACGGACCAGATCTTCTGATTTCCCTGATGCACCCTAGAGTGACTTGAGGTCGGCCCTGATACTATCGACGGAAGCGGTAAAGCCAGCCAGTTCCGCTTCATCCAGAGGCAGTTCAAGTATCTTTTCGATGCCACGGGACCCCAGTACTGCAGGGACGCCAGCGGTGATGTCCTGCTGCCCGTATTCACCTTCCAGCACGCAGACGCAGGGTAGCACCCGGCGGCGGTTCCGGCTGATCGAGTCGACCATGGTGGCGATGGCTGCTGCTGGAGCATTGTAGGCGCTGCTGATTTTCCGGAGTGCAAGGATCTCGGAGCCGCCATGTTGGGTGCGCCTCGTTATACGTGAGATTGTTTCCTGGTCCAGAACGGTCGCAGCGGGGACGCCGTTGATGGTGCTGAAGCGGGTGAGCGGGACCATGAAGTCGCCATGCCCGCCGATCACCAGGGCGTGGATATCCTTGATTGAAAGACCTGTTTCCGTTGCTATGAAACATGCCATCCGCGATGCGTCCAGTACACCAGCCTGGCCGAAAACCCGGTGACGATCCCAGCCGGTGCGTTTCCAGGCATGCCATGTCAGTACATCCACGGGATTGGACACCAGCAGCAGCATGCTGTCCGGGGCATAGGCAAGCACTTCGTCAACGATGGCATCGATGACGCTGCGGTTCACATCAAGTACATCACTGCGAGACATGCCGGGCTTGCGCGGTGATCCCGCAGTGACAATGACAAGGTCGGAGTCCGTGAGCAGCGCAGGGTCACTGCCTCCGATCACGCGGGTATCGAATTCGAAGAAAGAGGCGGATTGCAGGATATCCAGCGCAGCGCCGGAAGCGGCGCCTTCCCGGACATCAAGCAGCACGACTTCCTGGCACATTCCCTGTTGCGCGAGAACCTGGGCGGTCGCTTCCCCCACTCGCCCCGCACCGATTACGCTGATCTTGTTCATGTGGTGGTCCCTGATGATTTTTGTAAGTCGTTGAGGTGATTATATAGGGTGTGTGACTTCATCAAAACCGGTGTATTACTTTACGATCTTTACAAGTTGTGAAGTCACGGGTTCCCCGTCCGGATAGGCATCGTTCAGCAGCCGCAGCTGCACCTCAGGGTAGTTGGTGATGGATGACCTGGCAGCAAGGCTGGCGTAAGTCGCTCCCCCGGGAGCCGGAATTACCGCAATTTTCTTCTCGTTTGCATAAGGGGCATCCGTTGCCGCAAGACGGCGAAAACTGTGGGCAGCAGCCAGAATATCGTTATCGTACCGTCTGGAATCATACTTGTTCTTTGCCGTGGCGGCGAAAATATAGGCACGGGTGTCCCGGTAAATGACCACGTAACGTACAGCGCGTTTGCCGAAGGACGTGTTGCTGTCCGCGATCGCGGTGTAGCCTTCAAGGTCGCCATTCACGAAAGCACTGCCCTGGCGCAGGTTTTTCAGCTGCATACGCTGTTCCATGAATTGTCTGGGCGTGATGCGTTTGTTCAGGTCGGTAATCGTCATCTGTATCAGGCCCGCATTATCCGGCGATACCGCCATCACTCTGTCAGCGCTGTTCTCGATACGCCAGTCCTCCGGGAATGTTATCGTGAAGTCCAGCGGCTTGTGGTAGAAGCGGTTGCCGCGAACGATGCCCTCGCGTGCACTGTCGCCAAATGTCAGGCCGTCCAGGGTATGCAGGAAACTTGTGCGATTTACGCGGTTTGTTGCACCTGTCCTGAAGCGCTGCGCCGCATTGACAACCTCCCGGAAGCGCGCGTCGTTATCGGGGTGTGTGGAGAACAGGCCGTGATAGACAGTCGCCTCCCTGCCTTCCTTTTCAGCCATCATGATTTCGAATGCTTCCTGGTTTTTCAGGATTCCAACAACTTCCAGCATGGCATCCGGGTCATAGCCGCTTTTGGCGAGATATTCGGCACCGAGCCGGTCCGCTTCCAGTTCATGGTCCCTGCCGTAACCGCGCACGATGGCTGTACTGGCAATGTCCGTGAGCGTGTCGACGCCCTGCACGCCCGTCGAGGCGGCTACGACTGTACCGAGTATGCCGGTGACGGCCGCGGTGCTTTGCTGGCGCACGCTGTGACGGGCCGTGACATGCCCGATTTCGTGGCCGAGGACCGCAGCAAGCTCGGCTTCGGAATTCAGGTAGGCCAGCAGGCCGCGTGTGATGTAGATGTAGCCGCCAGGCAGGGCAAAGGCATTGATCGCTGTACTGTCGAGCACCGTGAAGCGATAGAACAGTTCCGGCCGGTGGCTGTGGCTTGCCAGTTCCTCTCCGACCTGCTGCACCAGCTGTTCCAGTTCAGGGTCCTCATAGACCGGGGTTTCCTCGAGTATCCGGATGTTGGCCTGGCGCCCGAGCGAGATTTCCTGTGCCTCCGACATGAGCACAAAGTCACTGTTGCCGGTAACCGGGTTGGTGGCGCATGCAGCAAGCAGCGACACCGCGGCAAGCAGGGCTGCGTAGCGAACAAGGTATATCAGTTGTGCAGGTATCATCGTATTTCGGTGTTCGTGTTATTCGCCGGCAAGGCATAGTGCTGCCGGGTGGCGTACCCGGACGGCAAGCCCTTCCCGTTCCGGCTTTACCCAGCCCCGTAACTCTACCCTGCGGCCCACAAGGGTTTCCAGATAACCCGCAGCAAAGTTGCCAAGGTCGCTGCTGGAAATTTGGGCGACAACCAGCCCCTGCAACTCAACCCGCAGCTGGTGTCGGGTTTGCTGAATGCTTTCCACCCGTCCCTGCACGATGCGAAAGCCACGGGTATCGCGGGGCAGCGTTTCGGCATCATGCGGCTGGTATGCTGCAAGTTGCCAGAGGCCGCGGCCTGCACTGCGCGCTTCGCGCTCGATTTGCGCGTAACAATCTGCTTTCCCGGTATTCGGCGGAACCACCAGGGCGGTTGCATGGCCCTGGTGGAGCAGCAGGGCAGCCACATTCTCGCCATTCTCGAGGTAGACGTGGGCGAGCAGTCGCCCGTAATGATCCCGGCGTTCCTCGCCGTATTGCAGGGAAAGCCTGTCGCCGCTCGCTTTCAACGCCGCTTGCAGGCTTGATCTTGCGGTCTTAGCGAAGGGCTGGGTGAGTGTGTCGTGATGCCCCATTTCCGGTGTGTTGATACCGATGAAGCGTACGCGCCGGCCATCGCTCAGCTTGACAGTATCACCGTCATAGACGTAACTGACTTGCACCTGTTCATCGATTCTTGCGGGCTGGCACGCATGGGGCAGGTACTGGTCGCCTGCGATGGCCGGCAGCCAGCGGGGGGCAAGCAGCAGGGAGCATAAAGCAAAAAGGCGCCCGATTCGGACGCCCTTCTGGTTTGGCCTGGTGGCGATATTCGTTATGAAAATCAGCCTCTTCCGTAACGCCGCCGGAACTTGTCGACGCGGCCGCCAGCATCCACGATCTTTTGCTTGCCGGTGTAGAACGGGTGGCACTGGGAACAGACCTCGATGGAAAGATCCTTGCCGACGGTAGAACGCGTCTCGAAGCTCGCACCGCAACTGCAGGTGACTTTTATGTCGTTGTATGCCGGATGTATTTCAGGTTTCATGTCAGCCTCGATTAGTGTGATTTCCTGTATCCACGGGCATCTTCCGCTGCCGTGAAAAGGCCGGCGATGATACATGATTCGCCGTGCTGCAGCAATTCAGTCCCTGAAAGGCAATATGGTGGCGGTGTGGCGGCGGGAACTGGCCGGACCGGCTGTTCCCTGTAAACAGGCCAGCAGCCCGACATCACCTGCCAGTTTTTCCCAAAGCATGCGCTGCATCCGGAGGCTGGCAGCCAGTGGCGTCCGAGCGGTGTTGCGAATCTGGTCAAGTTGCCACTGCAGGCAGCGCAGCCGTGGTTGTCGTTGGGGCGCGGCCTGCAAAATGGCCCGCTCAATGGTTATTTTTCTTTTTATTTCAAAAGCTTGAGGGTTATTTCTGGCGAGTGCCGCCCAGCTGTCAAAGTCAAAGGATGGATTGCTGCTGACTGAATTCATGCTCCAACTCCTTGTATGCCTGCTCAGCATGGCTGCTATTGTTCTTCGGAGTAGGCTCATATTAGCACAGGTGACGGGCTGCAGTGCATGCTTTCCTGTCGCAGAAAATACAAGTCTTTATGGAATTCAGTCGGATACGAACATCCTGTCTGTGGATAAGTCTGTGGAAAACCTGCTGGGAAAGTTGTGGAACTGCAGTGTAAGCAGGGTGGGAAAGGCACCGCAGCGACCTGTGTGCAGCGGCAGTTGTTTCAAGCTGAACTGCAGGCGGGAACTGCAGGCCGGGCTGCCAGCGGTACGATCAGTTCGCCGCGACCGTGCGATCCTTTG
>JASFOC010000112.1:0-7060 GCA_050116715.1 Gammaproteobacteria bacterium | reverse complement strand
CTTCGATGAGCACAATGAAGCATCATTTGAAATGCAGAAGCAGCAATTCCACAAACTGCTCCGGCAAGCAGTTATGACGTCATGCCAGGATGGACCTGTCGCCACCTTCCTGAGTGGCGGCACAGACAGTTCCACGGTCACCGGCATACTGGCTGAACTCCAGGAGCAGCCAGTAGACAGCTATTCCATCGGATTCGGCGCCGAGGGCTTTGATGAAATGGAGTATGCACGGCTGGCTGCCCAACACTTCGGCGCTACCGCACATGAATACTACTTGAAGCCGGATGATATCCTTGAAGCGATCCCACTGATCGCGCAGACCTATGATGAACCATTTGCCAATGAATCTGCCGTGCCGACCTATTTCTGCGCCAAACAGGCCGCCAGGGACGGGATAAAAATCATGCTGGCAGGAGACGGGGGGGATGAAATTTTTGGCGGCAATGAGCGCTATGCCAAGCAGATGGTGTTTGAATATTATGCTCGGCTGCCCGTTTTTTTCCGGGACCGTATAATTGCGCCGATTATTAATGGAGTCCCGGGCGGCGACGCCTTGTTGCCAGTTCGCAAACTCAGAAGTTATATCAGACAGGCCTCAGTCCCGTTACCAGAGCGAATGGAATCCTATAACTTCATCTATCGCCAGCAGCTGGATGAAATGTTCGAACCGGAATTTCTCGCCTCGGTGAATTCCGAAATCCCGAAACAAATGCTCCAGGAGACCTACTTCAGTACCAGTTCAGGACATCCTGTCAACAGAATGTTGCATCTGGATATGAAATTTACTCTTGCTGATAACGACCTTCGCAAGGTATCACGTATGTGTGAAGCCGCCGGGATAGAGGTGCGCTATCCATTGCTGGACGAAGCACTGATCGACTTTTCAGGTCAGCTACCTGTTCACTACAAGGTCAGGGGGCAAAAACTGCGCTGGTTTTTCAAGGAGGCATTAAGGGATTTTCTGCCGCGTGAAATTATCACCAAGAGCAAACATGGTTTTGGGTTGCCGTTCGGTGTCTGGGCATTGTCTCATGCCCCGCTCAGGGAACTTGTCGATAACGCCCTGAACAGATTTGAAGACCGTGGTTATTTACGGCCTGCGTACATACAAAACATTCGACGGCAACATGCCGAGGAACACTCAACCTACTATGGCAAGATGATCTGGGTGATGCTAATACTGGAACAATGGATTGAGGCACACCGCACAGATTAGCCAAAGTCCGGTATTCGCCAGGCAACTCCAGCTTTTCCGGTTAACAGCGAATAACTATTATGGGTACTTCTATTAACCCCGCTTTTGAATGATCAGCTATGCTATGCCTAAATTAACCGTATAAAAAGCAGCCTAATCAGGCACTCGCCATAACTTATTGCTTATTTATGCTGGTTTTTCACAATTGGTTTGCAACTGTTGCCCGTTTTATCCGGCATACCAGGCCAATCGGCGCAAATTGTAAACCAGATTCATCATGCCAATCTTCACCGCCGCTCGCTCCAGGCCAATGGTGCGAACCAGCCGCGTAGCCTGCTGAGCAAACACATGCTCAACCCGAGCCCTGACTGTTGAACGTTTGCGATTCGCCTCCTGCGCCCGGGCGCTGAGTGGCTGGCTGTGCGCGTACCCTTGCGATGGACATGACTGCGATATCCGGCTTGTCTCAGCTCCGCTTCGCGCTCGGTACTGCGGTAGGCTGCGTCCGCCCATATATCAGCACTGCTGTTCCGCTCGTCCAGTAACACTTCAAACACCTGGCTGTCATGGACCTGCGCAGAACTCACCGCATATTTACAAATCACCTTGTGTTGCCGGTCTATGCTGATGTGATTCTTGTAACCATAGTGAGACTTGCCATGCTTTTTCGTCCAACGTGCCTGCACATCCTTCTGGCGACGCTTGTTCTCCGGCCAGTCTTCGGGTTCCTCTCCCGCCTTGATGCGGGCGTTCTCATCACGGGAGTTGCGTTGCCGGGGCACCGGGACCAGGGCGGCATCCACAATCTGACCCTTGCGTGCCGTTAACCCTGCCGCCTCAATCTGCACCAGCACCGCCTCAAACAGCTGCTCTATCAATTGTGCCTGTTTGACGCGTTCGCGGAATAACCAGATGGTCTTGGCATCCGGCACACGACCCTCCGGCGTCAGGCCGAGAAAACGGCAGAAACTGTAACGGTCACGGATCTGAAACTCGGTCTGGTCATCTGCGAGTTTGTAGAAGTCCTGTAACACCAGCACCTTGAACATCAGCACCGCATTAAATGGCGGCCGACCGCCTTTGCGCGGATCACTTTGCTTGTAAAGTCTTTCCAGTAAGGGCCGGAAGGCCTCCCAGTCCACGCTGCGTTCCAGTTTTGGCAGCGGGTCGCCCAAGCGTTCCAGCAGTTTCAGGCGTTCTTGATGGTCGAAAAATCCAGGTTGCATAGCTTCGGCTTACGTTGGTTTTCGTTACACGCTATTATCGCAGTTCAGCGGAGGTTTTTAGAGGCCCCCTTATTAATCGTCTGAATGTAGCGCAATATCTTCAGGCACAGAATCTTCCGGCTCATGTTAAAAATCGACATCATATCCTGCCAGCCGCATCGTTTCACCACAGATATCCTTGAACATCCTTCTTTGTTCCTGCGTCCACTCCTGGTAGGGTGGCGGGCGTTCGGATAGTATTTTTTTTATGTCAGCACCTTTCGTCGTTGATTCATCGGCCAGAGGGTGGACGTGATGAGTCAATGCATACCTGGTAGGCTTCGGATCATAACCAATATGAAACGTGTCGAAAATTCGCCGGAATACCCTGTCCGGATCATCAACAAGTTCTTCCTGGTGTACCACTACAGCCCCCGGCAATTCCAGCAGGTAGCTGAATCGACCAACGGTATCAGCCCAGTGCCGGCAATGTTCCTCGAATGACAGATCGCGGAATGCGGGAAATCTGCAACGTGAGTACACCACATTGACACCATTTCTCAGTATCCATATAAATTTAGCACCCGGATAGAGCTTCAACAGGCCTTGCGCCACATTTTTTCCGGGAAATGTCTTGGTACACCAGTAACGCTTCCTGAAGGGATTAATCGTGTTGATTACTGCCAGCTTCGTCAGCATCCGGGAACCGTAATTTGGCCCCAGCGCACTTTCAAGGGCAAGGCGGCGCAACCTCTCATAGATATATTGCTGCGATATTCTCAGCGTATCCTGGTAGTACTTTTTCTCCACATCATCACAGAACTCCAGCGAGTAGACCATACCGCCAATATCTGTAATAAAAGGATCCTCGCTGGGTGTAGAGAGAATTTGCGAATGTCGACCCATCGCCTTTAACAGCACGATTGTTCCGGATCGGCTACCACCCACAATAAAGATCGGCCGTTCGATGAAACGCCTACTGGCAGATTTAGCTATCCATTCAAGCATTTTATATCCTGCAGTTTTTTCAGAAAGTCCGTGTTATAGACATCGCCTTACATTGGCCGAAAATCACAACCGACATCTCAGACTTTCACTGGGGTATTTCCTACCCTGATATTCTTCTCAGCCTGTACACCCTGAATCTGGTCTTTAACAAGGATGTTTCCTACAACCATGATTGCGATCAAAGTGTAATACAGGTCGAAGTAGGCGAGTCCAAGAAATGCACCTGCCGAGGCATATCCCATCAAGCTGACCTGGAGCATACTGGCCAGGTCCGCACCCCATCGTGTTTCCTCACCCTTTCTGGCCAGTCTTCGCATCCGGCTGCCGGTATTCCATGTAAACCACGCAAGCAGCATGAACATAGCAAAGCCGACAAACCCATGCTCTGCCATTACTTCGAAGTATATGCTGTGTGCATCGGTTGAACTCAGTTTCTTCGTGTGATCGCCATATAGATAGTAAAGGCCAGGCTGGAAGGTTTCAAAGCCACCACCAGTGGTACGATGCTTGGCAAGATTGAATGCCGTGGCCCAGGCATTCAATCGTCCCTGCGCAGAATCGTCTTCTTCGTAGTTCTTGATGGTGGAAATGCGATCGCGCCATTCCTGCGGCATTATAGTGGCGACTGAAGCAATACCAACAAGTAGAAACAACAGGATGACAAATTTGTTACGACTCTTTATCGCAAGAAAAGAGCCCATGACCGCCATACCTATCAGTGCACCCCGAGACTGACTACCTATAGCTGCGATAGCGGTTAGCAGCATCGAAACCGAGAGCCCCTGACCGATCCAGAAGTTTTTTGCCTGTAACTGCAAGTAGCGCATAAGCGGAATAATCATGATCAGTGCCAGACCCATCTCATTATTACCCGAAATAAAGGAACCCAGCGGACCCTGAACACGGAATGACCCTCCTGTCAGAATAGTAAAAATGCCTCCTTTCACGCCATAGAGTCCCAAAGACAGAACGATCACCCATACCAGCCAGTCCAGTTTTTGCCTGGTATTTATCAGCATCATGGTAACGTAAGTCATCAACATGATTTTCCAGACCTTGCCCCACTGCTCCCAGGCAAGCTCCGGATAGAACGCATAAAAGGTTGTAAACAGCATCCACAGGATAAAGACCAGCAATAGAACTGTTTCCCGGGTCACGGGTATTTTCTTGGGATCCTTCGATGCAAGCATCGAAATCAGTGTCGTAATGGCAACAATCTGGGCAAAAGGAAAATTAAATGCAAATCCGTAGGTCAAGCGGTGGGGATTCATCAGGCTGAACCAGGTCCACAGGTAAATGCCGACATAAGGCCTGGTAAACACCCATGTCAGAAGACCGAAAAATACTATAGTTAAAGCGATATCACGCATGATTTCTGGACCATCAACAGCCAACTCTCACTCGCCTGCGACTGTGTCAACCTCCCCCGGCCGATCCCGGACAGAACCTGTTTACGGTTTTGCTTCACTTGTCGGTACCTGACTGGTAACAGGCTGTTCAGTCTGGAACCATCTGACCCTCAAACCCAGACCCAGATCGTTCAGCAGACCGTTTTTCAGCATACGTTTAACTCTCATCTCATGGCGAAGACCGCGCTGTTTGACCTGGTACAAGCGGCCTTTTCCATATTGGGCAACCCCCAGGGAGTCGCCCTGCGCGAGGCGTTGCATCAGCTCTGCATAGACACGCGCGCTTTCCTTTACACTGCGCCAGAACAGCACCAGTTCGTCATCCTCCGGCCTGACTTCAGGACTGACGTGTGCCACAAGAAGTCCGGTATCAATCCCTGCATCAATATAGTGCAGTGTGCAACCGATTTTTTCGGGCTCTGCATTGTAGAGCGCCCAGAAGGTACAATCCGCGCCGCGGTACTCTGGTGACAGTCCGCCATGCAGGTTCACTATGCCGAGCCTTCCCTTGTGCAGGAGTTCGCCCCGAATCAGCGAGGTTCCGAATACCGCGATCAGGTCAGGCTTGAGTTCATCAGCCAGCCTCACCACATCCGGGTGATTGATGTGCGGAACCTCTTTCACCAGATCGGGGTGCTGCAGCCGCGGGGGATCGGAACCGAAGAAAAAACTGGACTCGGGATTACCGTAATAGCGCCGGCGGTCCCGCAGCCAGCGCCATGACTTGCGAAAAAAATTGTCCGGTCGCAACAACCTCAGGAACTTGCGCACGCTCCAATCGCTACCGCTTTCCTGCACAATCGCCAGGACATCAGCCGCATCACACAGGGCATTGGCCACATACAGGTGACGTGGCGAACGCCCGCACAGGATCATGATCCGGAGTCTATCCAAGGGCACGTACACCCACTACCCGGGGCACCGGTGGCACCACCATGTCCCTCATATCCATCAGCAGGGCATCGGCGAAGAATTTTGCTGCCCAGTTAGGATATTCGAAACGGGAATAACCACCCCAGACAGGCGAGGAACCGGCAATTCCGCCACGTACCACCGGATCCCTGTCATCCAGCCTTTGCGTGGTTTTTAGATACGCCAGCCCTGTCCGCGCGTGATCGCGGAACCCATCATCACCGGTTATCTGGGCAAGTCTTGTCCAGTTGAGACTCATTTGTGCCAGTCCTGTGAGACAGCAATAACCGGCAGCCGCAACCCAGCCATCCTGATATGTCCCTGCCAGCCAGCCATCCTCGCGCTGGACCTGCGCCACACCATTCCCTGCAAGTTCCGCTGCCTGCAGATAGCGCTCCTCATCGAGCAATACCCCGGACTCCAGAAACCCGCGGATGGCATAGGCGATGGTATGGGTGAAGGGTGCACGCTCCGAAACAAAGGCGTTATTGGCAAACCAGCCGCAGGTTGTTTGCTGGCCCTGTGCCCAGTCGAGGTTGCGGCGCGCGGCGGCAACCAGGTCCTTCTCTGCGGCCAGCAGGCCTGTGGCCAGCAATGCCCAGGTCGCACGGGTATTGTAAACATGCGGGACATTGTTGTGTTCATGGCTTCGCCAGCAGCCATCATCATCCTGTTTTTCAAGTAGCCAACGCCCGGCCCTGACAGCAGCTTCAAGGCAGTCGACACGACCCAGCTGACTGTAACCGGCGATCATGCCATGCATGATCTGTCCCGTATTGAATATCACCGGCCGGCTGCCCGCCTCTCCGAAATGACCGGGAAAGGCACCATCGGGCAGCTGAATCGACAGCTCCCAGTCGATCATCCGGGCGGCACGCTCGATCAGCTCCGGGCGGTGAAGAACTTCGGCAGCACTGAGAAATGTTTCGATGATATAGCCCGTGGTCTCGGGGTAACCGGGCAACCAGCCGTCCTCGAAACTCCAGCCGGCGGAGACACTACCGGCGTCGGACTCACCGTCCCTGACATCCTGGGCCCGGCACAGCCAGTCGATGGCGCCCTGCAAATGAATATCGTGCGGCCCGGGCTTGCCGGATGCAGGCTTTACCAGGTCGGCGAGAATGAGCCGTGCATGGCGGGGGCGCCAGGGACGGTAGCGAAACGGCAGGGAGGCAAGCTTTATAATATCCATGTTTTTTGAAGGTTCCTGACTGGCAGCCCCATACCCTTCCCAAAGGCCCTGCATTCACCGTAGTGAGAAAAAACATACTGTTAACGGGATTTTTCGCGCCTGATTTAGCAACCGTGCAATGCACTTACGGTATACATCA
>JASFOC010000111.1:0-7106 GCA_050116715.1 Gammaproteobacteria bacterium | reverse complement strand
TTTCCTTGCCGATGTGCACCATTTCATCAAGTGAGGGGGTGATCAAACCGGACAGGCCGATGATGTCGACCTCCCGTTCGCGCGCAGTCTGCAGGATCTTCTCCGCCGCCACCATGACGCCGAGATCAATGACCTCGTAGTTGTTGCACTGCAGCACCACACCCACGATGTTCTTGCCAATGTCGTGTACGTCGCCCTTCACCGTGGCCAGCAGGATGCGTCCGTTCTTACGGGTGCTGGCGTCCTTCTCGGCCTCCATGAAAGGCATCAGGTAGGCGACGGCCTTCTTCATCACGCGTGCAGACTTGACCACCTGCGGCAGGAACATCTTGCCGGCGCCAAACAGGTCACCGACGTGATTCATGCCATCCATCAGCGGACCCTCGATGACATGCAGCGGGCGTTCCGCCTGCTGCCGTGCCGCCTCGGTATCTTCATCGATATAGTCCGCGATGCCTTTTACCAGCGCGTGTTCGAGGCGCTTGTTGACCGGCCAGTTGCGCCATTCGAGGTCTTCCTTGCGCTCGCTCGTGCCGCCGTCACCACGATACCGGTCGGCGATCTCCAGCAGGCGCTCGGTGGCGTCGTCGCGGCGGTTGAGAATGACGTCCTCGACGCGCTCACGCAGTTCTTCCGGAATATCTTCATAGATTGCCAGCTGGCCGGCATTGACGATACCCATGTCCATGCCGGCCTGGATGGCGTGGTACAGGAATACGGCGTGGATGGCCTCGCGCACCCGGTTGTTGCCGCGGAACGAGAACGACACGTTGGAGACGCCGCCGGAGACCAGGACGTGCGGCAGGGTTTGCTTGATGACGCGGGTCGCCTCGATGAAGTCCTTGCCGTAATTGTTGTGTTCCTCCAGGCCGGTGGCGACCGCAAAGATATTCGGGTCGAAGATGATGTCCTCGGCCGGGAAGCCGACCTGCTCTGTCAGCAGCCGGTAGGCACGGGTGCAGATCTCGACCTTGCGTGCCTCGGAGTCGGCCTGCCCCTGCTCGTCGAAGGCCATCACGATTGCGGCTGCGCCGTAGCGTCGCAGCAGGTGGGCATGGCGCAGGAATTCCGCCTCGCCCTCCTTCATGCTGATCGAGTTGACCACCCCCTTGCCCTGCAGGCACTTCAGGCCGGCCTCGATTACATGCCACTTTGACGAGTCCAGCATCACCGGCACGCGGGCGATATCCGGCTCCGCGGAGATCAGGTTGAGGAAACGCACCATGGCCACCTCGGCGTCCAGCATGCCCTCGTCCATGTTGATGTCGATGATCTGTGCGCCGTTCTCGACCTGCTGGCGCGCAACATCGATGGCGGTCTCGTAATCGCCGGCCATGATGAGGCGCTTGAAGATCGCCGAACCGGTGACATTGGTGCGTTCACCGACGTTGACGAACAGCGAATCCGCGGTGATGTTGCAGGGCTCCAGGCCGGACAGACGGCAGGCTGGCTCGATATGTGGCAGCGGGCGCGGCGGGTGCTGGCTGACGGCTTCCACAATGGCACGGATGTGGTCGGGCGTGGTGCCGCAGCAACCGCCGACGATATTGATAAAGCCGTTGGCGGCCCAGTCGGCGAGTTCCGCGGCTATTTCCTCCGGGGTCTCGTCGTATTCACCGAATTCATTCGGCAGGCCGGCATTGGGGTGCGCGGAGACGTGTACGTCGGCGATGCCGGAGAGTTCCTCCACGTACTGGCGCAGTTGTTTCGCCCCCAGTGCACAGTTAAGACCGATGGACAGCGGGCGGGCATGGCGCAGTGAATTCCAGAAGGCCTCGGTCACCTGGCCGGTGAGCGTGCGCCCCGAGGCGTCGGTAATGGTGCCGGAGAGCATGACCGGCAGGCGCGTGCCGGTGTCCTCGAACACCGCCTCGACCGCGAACACTGCGGCCTTGGCATTCAGGGTGTCGAACACGGTCTCGATCAGGATGATATCGGCACCGCCCTCAATCAGCGCCCGGGTAGCCTCGCTGTAGGCTGCGACCAGTTCATCGAAACCGATGTTGCGAAAGCCCGGGTCGTTGACGTCCGGTGAGATGGATGCCGTGCGATTGGTCGGCCCGAGCACGCCGGCGACGAAGCGGGGCTTGTCCGGTTCGGATGCCGTCGCGGCATCGGCAACCTCGCGCGCCAGTTGCGCCGCGGTGCGGTTGATTTCCGCAACCAGGTCTTCCATGCCGTAGTCGGCCATCGCCACCCGGGTCGAGTTGAAGGTGTTGGTCTCGATGATGTCGGCGCCGGCGGCAAGGTAGGCGGCGTGGATCTCGCGGATGATGTCCGGCTGTGTCAGCACCAGCAGGTCATTGTTGCCTTTCAGATCCGAAGGCCAGTCGGCGAAGCGCGTACCGCGGTAATCGGCCTCTTCCAGTTTGTGGCGCTGGATCATGGTACCCATGGCGCCATCCAGGAAGAGGATGCGTTTACCCAGGATTTTTGTGATTTTTTCCATTGGTATCAGCTAAATAGGATTAAACCAGTGAGTGTAGCATGAAGAATGTTTTTCATTACATGGTCCTGCTGTAAAAACTTTGCTGAATGCGGCCGATTTCTTCTCCGGACACTGAATGAAGGTCTTGTTGGTATTACTAAATATCGTATTGTTTTTGGAAACAAGCCCCCACATATAGTAACATCCACCGAAATCTGCCGGGGGTCGATAAACCGGTCGCGGGTGACACCAGGGCCGGGAAATGTTTATGCCATGAAAAACAAGCGCGCGATCCTGGTTCTGCTGTGTGCCCTGCTGCTGCCGGCACCCTCCACCGCGCTCGCCTCCGACGACATCTTCAGCATCATGTTCCGCATGATGCTCACCATGATGAATGTCATGGCCAACTCCATGAACAATAACAGCAACTTGAATAACTGGGGCGGCAACAACTGGGGTCTGAACAACGGCTGGGGAAATGGCATGGGTATGGCCGGGTTCCCCATGATGAGTGGCCTCGGCGGTATGGGGGGCTGGCCGGGTATGAGTCCATGGTCCGGGATGAGTCCGTGGTCGGGTATGAATCCCTGGTCCGGTTATGGCGGCCTGCCGGCCAACGGCATGGGCATGTCACCCTGGTCCTACCCACAAGGTGGAAATCCCTGGAACAGTGGCTGGGGTAATCCCTTCATGGGCGGGATGAACCCGGCGCTGGCGCCAGGGGGGATGCAGCCGCCCTACCCGGGTATTGGCTACGGGGGATACCCGGAAGAGTACAGCGACACTGCCCTGCTGGATGGCCGCTGGTTCGGCGCCTCTGGCGATGTCCTGGAGATTCGTGGCAACCGCTTTCGTCTGATGGCGGGCCAGCTGGGCATCACCGGTGTGGTGCGCGTGGACAACAACATCATCAGCCTCTACAGCCCGGAAACAGATACGCTGACCCAGTATACCTTCGTGAGAAACCAGACGGAGCTGTTGCTGCAGGACGTGACCGGTGAAGTGCTGGCCTACCGGCGTTATCCCTTCGGCTATGTTTTCTGAACAGGCTTGCATTTACCCTTCGTCCGGGATACCGGATAACTGACTTTTCACTTCTGACTTTTACCCTTCAGGTTTCCGCCGGTCTGCGCGTGCACGGCTGCGTTTTGCTATCCTTTACCGGCAGGCTGGCCTCAGCTGCCAATTAAACGTTGCTGGAGTTTTGCATGGGATTCAGGAGGGTTTTCTTCGGGTGTTGTCTTTCTCTGGTGGTTGCTTCCGGGTTTGCAACGCAGACCGGGAACAGTGAGCTGTACCAGGAATGGATCGAAGACATGAAGACCCAGCCGCGCGGACCCTTCAGGGAATTGCGCTGGTTCTGCAAGGACGGTACTGTCCTTCCGCCCAGGGAATACGCGTGCCGTGAGCATGGCGGCGGCTACCAGCACGGTGCCTGGAATGAACAGACCGTTACACTGCGTGATGCCGGTTATCTGGTTGCCAACCTGCTGGCAGGTTTTGATCCTGAACTCGAAATATCCCGGCCGGGGTTCCAGGACCTCTACAACCAGCTGTTGATTGAGCAGTTCCTGCTGGAGGTCGACGACGGCTGGATCCTGCGCAAGGCCCGGTTCTACCGCGGCGCAATCCAGGAAGAGGACGAGCGCGTCGGCGCGCGAGCCTTACTGGTCGCACTCAGCGCCGAGCCGGCGTGGATCGGGCTGCGCTACCCTGCCCTGCGCATCGGCAGCCGCCTGCTGTCGCATGGAGAAAGCACCGCCTCGGTGCAGAAAGTCAGGCAGGTCTCTGCGTCACTTTCCGATCTCGATCCCGACTTCAAGACACTGCGCGGCAAGATCCACGGTGCGCCGGAAGCCAGTGACGCGGAGCGCGTGCGCGAGTACGCGGCACAGGTGCAGGATCCGGAACTCAGGGAAAAATATAATGCCCTGGCCAGCGAGATCGATGCCATTTACGCAGCCGTTCCACTACCCGAAAAGCTGGAAAGCAGTGCGCGGATCTTCTCGGGTGGGCCCTGGCTGCAGGACATCCTGCGGACAGCCTCCAGCGCACTGCAGGTCGATGAGTCACCACGACACCAGTATCTGGTCACGGCCCAGCTCCTTGCAGACCTGCGCGATGCGTTGCCGCGCATTGTGAATCCTTCCGCCCGATTGCGCGTCATCGACCTGAGCCTTGCGGTTGAAAATGCGAATTTCGCGACAACAGCCGCGCTGCGCGGGCAGCTGCCGGGCATGACCCGGCGCGAGCGGCTTGAGCTGCTGGCTGCGGCCGTCGAGGCGGCGTATGGCACCGGCATGATTAATCAGCGCGGCAGGACCGAGTTGCGCAACTCGCTGGCTGCACTGGATGCGGATACCGTGCAGCTGGAAACCTACATGCAGGTCCTCGGCTATCTTGCGCGTGTCCCTGGCTGGGGAACCCAGGGTCTGCGCTTCCAGTTTTACGAGTCGGTCCAGAAGCTGGCGGAAATCGAACCGCTGGCGCTGCACTTCATCCCGGACCAGCTGCGCGGTAGTCCGCTGCTGTTCTTTTCGCAGCTGCTGGACGGTCTGCTGCAGGATGCCAATCGCCTCGCCGGCGTGCGGCACAAACTGTTCGGCAGGGAGATCGGGGTCGGTTTCCGGGCATTGAATCCCGGGCTGGCGCGGGGCGTGCTGCATGCCGATCCATCGCTGGACGAACAGGCGGCCTTCGTTGCCGACGGCATCTACCTGTTGCCGGAAACCATCGCCGACCTGCCGCCGGTCGCCGGCATCATGACCGCAGGGGAAGGCAATCCGCTGTCGCACATCCAGTTGCTGGCACGCAATCTGGGGATACCCAACGTCGGCGTGGACGAGGCGCTGCTCGGTGAAATTCGCCAGCATGATGGCGAGCCGGTCGTGCTGGCCGTCAGTCCCGCGGGCCTGGTCGAACTGTCCGCCGCGGGGCCCCGCTGGGAAACGGTTTTCGGTGAAAACCCGGTTGAACGCGGTACCGTGATCCGACCGGACCTGGACAAGCTGGACCTGGGGGTGCGAAAAATCCTCAGCCTGGACGACCTGCGCGCGGACGACTCGGGGCGCACGGTGGGTCCAAAGGCGGCCAAGCTGGGCGAACTGCGGCACCAGTATCCCGATGCGGTCGCGCCGGGTGTGGCCATCCCCTTTGGCGTGTTCCGCGAACAGGTGCTGGACCAGCCTTACGGCGACAGCGGCAAGACGGTGTTCGAGTGGATGGTCGATGAGTATGGCCGCCAGCAGCGCCTCCCGGAAAACAGTCCGCAACGTCAGGCCATGGCCGAGGCATTTCGCGCAGAGCTGTATGACCTGATTGCCAGCACCCGCCTGGACGCCGAATTTCGCGAGGAACTGCGCCGGGCGCTGCAGGCCGCATTCGGACCGGGTGAAGACTACGGTGTGTTCATCCGGTCCGACACCAACGTCGAGGACCTGCCGGGTTTCACCGGTGCAGGCCTCAACCTTACCCTGCCGAACGTGACCGGGTTCGATGCGATCGTGGCGGGAATACCGCGGGTCTGGGCCTCGCCGTTCACTGCGCGCGCCTTCGCCTGGCGCCAGTCACACATGGAACATCCCGAGCATGTCTATCCGGCGGTCCTGCTGCTGCGTTCGGTGGCCAACGAGAAATCGGGCGTCATGGTCACCCAGGACATCGACACCGGTAACCGTGCCGTGCTGTCCGTTGCCGTCAACGAAGGGGTCGGCGGTGCAGTCGATGGCCAGTCGGCCGAATCGTTGCGCATCGACACGCGGGACGGATCGGTCCGGGTGCTGGCGATGGCAACTGCGCCCTGGCGGCGTATGCCGGCGCCCGGTGGCGGGGTGGTGAAGCTGCCGGTGAGTGGCAATGACAGCGTGCTGCAGCCGGACGAGATTCGCCAGCTCATTACCCTGGCGCGGGAGCTGCCGCAGCGCTTTCCCGCAATAACCGACGATGCCGGCAATCCCGCACCCGCCGATATCGAGTTCGGTTTCCTCGACGGCCGGCTGCAGTTGTTCCAGCTGCGGCCATTCCTGGAGAGTCGCCAGGCTCGCGGCAGCAGTTACCTGAATCAAATGGACCAGGCGCTGGCAGGCAGCCTGGATACCCGTGTCAATCTGCTGGAGGTGCCGAAATGACACGCCTGAAAACCGGATTGCTGCTGTTCCTGATGTGGTTACCGGGAAGCGGTGCTGCCTATCCCCTGGACGGCTATGAAGAAAGCGGCATCCGCCGCGTGGAAGGCGCCCGGCTCGCGGTCGAGGGTGTCATCAGCGGCACCCGACAGCCACCGGGGGCGCTGAAACCGCTGGCAGAGGTGGATCTGCGACTGCTGGATCATCGTGATCTGGATCTGCCGGCACCGGATCCGGCATTTACCGCGCAGATCGTTCGCCTGCTGGGCGATGAGGCCGACAGGTACGGCGTTGCAGTGCTGGATCTGAGCGATCCGGCACGGCCGCGCTATGCGGAACACCGTGGCGAGGTGCGCCAGAATGTCGGAAGCGTGGGTAAACTGGTTGTTGCCCTGGCGATCTTCCAGGCGCTGGCCGATATCTGGCTCGATGACATCGGCAGGCGCACCGAGGTTCTCCGCACTACAACGATTACCGCGGATTCGTTTATCCATACCGACCACCACAAGGTGCGCCTGTTCGACGTGGAGAACCGCAAACTGGACAAGCGCCCG
>JASFOC010000110.1:0-7165 GCA_050116715.1 Gammaproteobacteria bacterium | reverse complement strand
TCGGTTATGAAAAAGGGGCGTTGACCGGCGCGGCAAAACAGACCCAGGGTAATATTGAGTACGCCAATGGCGGCACCCTGTTTCTGGACGAGGTAGGTGATTTGCCCCTGCCACTGCAGGCCAAGCTGCTGCGGTTTCTGCAGGAGCGTGTCATCGTGCGTGTCGGCGGGCGCCAGGAGATCCCGGTGGATGTGCGCGTGGTGTCCGCGACCCATCAGAACCTTGAAGAACTGATTCAGCAGGGCAGTTTCAGGGAAGACCTGTACTACCGGATCAGTGAGATCAATATCCGGATCCCGCCGTTGAGGGAACGCCAGGGCGAGGCTGCCGTGGTTGCGAATTACTTTCTGGGCAGGGAGGCCGGACAGCAGAAGAAAGGCAATCTTTGCTTCAGCGAGGATGCGCTGGTTGCCATTGATGCCTATGCGTGGCCCGGAAACATCCGGGAACTCGCCAACCGGGTCAAGCGTGCCGTTATCATGGCCGAAGGGAAGCAGGTGACTGCCCGGGAGCTTGAACTGGAGGTCAGCAAAGCCGGGGCATTGCCGCTGAATCTGCGCGAGGTTCGCGAGCAGGCCGAAAGCCAGGCCATGTTGCAGGCACTAAGCCATGCCCAGGGCAATGTATCCCAGGCAGCGAATCTGCTCGGCATCACCCGCCCGACATTCTATGCGCTGGCCAAGAAATACAAGCTGGACATCGGTCACACTGGTACCTGAGGGGCCACAGGTGAAGCAAGGAATCCAAGTAATACGGACAGCGAGAACACACAGATGCAAGAGATAATGACACGGGGGAACAGAAGAAACTTTTCATATCACTGGTGCTGCCGGGTACTCCTGATTATTGGCCTGCTTGTACCCTGTCACGTTTTTAGTGCTGCCGCCACCGCTCAGAACTACCTCGCGGAGGCGCGAACGCTTATGGACAAGGGTGAATACGATGCCGCTGTTATTCAGCTGAAAAATGTGTTGCTGCTGGAGCCGGATAACGCCGGCGCCCATTTGTTACTGGGCAATGCCTTTATTGAAAGTCGGGATGCCGCCTCGGCTGAAAAGGAAATCTCCCGCGCCCGCGAACTGGGGATGGATGCTGTCAACTGGAAGGTGCCGCTGGGGAGGGCGTACCTGCTATCGGGGAAACATGACAAGCTGCTGCGGGAGGTAACGCTCGAGGAGCAATTCCCCGCTGCTGTACGTGCAGACATTCTGCAACTTCACGGGCAGGCGTTTCTCGCCAAACGGCAATTTCCCGAAGCTGATGATAATTTTCGTGCCGTGCTGGCGTTGCAGCCTGAGCGATCAGAGGCCTTGCTGGGGAGGGCGCGTATTGCCTATTACCAGCAGCAAAGAAATAAGGCCGCAGAACTCATAGACGAGGTATTGCAACGCGATCCACGCAGTGCGGAGGCCTGGATGATGCGCGGTGGTTTGCTAAGTAATTCAGGTGATCACCAGGGCGCCAGCAAAGCCTATCAGCGGGCACTGGAAATTGATCCACAAATGAGTGCAGCACGGGCGGCAAAGGCCACGGCGCATACGACACTGGGTGAGTACGATGCAGCGCTCAGGGAGATCGAAACAATTCGCAGTGACTACGCGAACTCGTATCTGGCTAATTACCTCGCGGCGCTGGTGTATTTCCAGAAACAGGATCTGAACCAGGCACTGACATTCATTCACGATGCCCTGGGCATTGCGCCAGACCACCTTCCGAGCCAGTTGCTGGCCGGTTCTATCTACTACCGGAAAGGCCAGTATCGCCAGGCCGAGGAGTATCTCCGTCCTTACTGGAATGCAAATCCGGGTGACGCCAGGACAGCCAAGCTGCTGGCAATTTCGCTGGTGAAGACCGGACGTCAGCAGGCGGCAATCGAGGTGCTCGAGAAAAGTCTCCAGGCCAATCCGGATGAAGCCCAGCTGCTAGCAATCCTCGGTAGCCTCCTTACCCGTACCGGCCAGGCAGACAAGGGGCTCGAATACCTGGAGCGGGCCGCCGAAGCCGCACCGGAGTCCGCCGCGATTCTGACCGAGCTCGCCATCGGGCACCTGGTGTCCGGAGATACCGGGCAGGCCGTCACAGAACTGCAGGGGGCAGTGGAACTCGATGATGACGTGGTGCAGGCGGACATGCTGCTTGTCCTGATGCAACTGCGAAAGGGCAAGACCGGGGAAGCCTTGCGCAGCGCACGGCAGTTCGCTGAAAAGTACCCGGAAAACGTTATCGCCCGGAACCTGCTGGGCAGGGCCTGCCTTGCCGTCAGGGACTACCCGTCTGCACGCGCGGCCTTTGAGAAGGCGCTGGCACTGGATGCTGCTTCCGTGCCTGCCCGGATGGGCCTTGCCGACATCGATCTTCAGCAGGGACATCGGGAATCGGCCAAACAGCATTACCGGGCCGTGCTCAAACAGGACGAGGGCAATCTGCAGGCATCGCTGGCGATGGCGAAACTGGCGTTCCAGCAGGGCCAGAAAGAGGCAGCGAAACACTATCTGCTGAAGGCGCGCAGCCGCCACCCGGAGGACATCAAGTCCGCGCTGCTATTGAGCGAACTCTACCGGCAGGAGCAGGATGCCGGGCGTGCGCTGGAACTGGCACGGAGTGCGGCTGCCAGCCAGCCACGTAACCCTGGTGTACTGAAGGTCCTGGCACGTGCCCAGCTCGAGGCGGGTGACATCGAGGGCGGGATTGCCACTCTGGAAACACTGGCCGGGGTTGTGCCGTCCGCTGCACCGGTGCATTACCGGATTGCCCAGCTCTACCTGCAACTGAAGAATGCCGCAGCGGCCCGTAACAGCCTGGAGCGCGCCATTGATCTGCAGCAAGACTACCCGGTTGCCCAGGCTACCCTCGGCAGGCTTGAGATAGTGGAAAAAGACTATGCGGCTGCAGAAAAAATTGCCAGGGCGTTGCAGCAGACACACCCGCGGGCTGCCGATGGCTACCAACTCGAGGGCGACCTGCTGGCGGCCCAGGGTCAATTCAGGGCAGCGGTTGCAGCCTATGAAAAGGCTTACGGGCTGGAGGCCAGTGCGCGGCTCGCCATGAATATATTCAATATGCGCAACCTGACCGGTGAGGGAGAACAGGCCGCGGCTGCCCTTCAGGCATGGTTGAATAACCATCCGCAGGATAATGACACCCGGATGGCGCTGGCCGGTTACCTGCAACAGCAGGGTCGACTGGACGAGGCAACCACAGAATATCTGGCGATACTCGGCCAGGACCCCGATAATCTCAACGCACTGTATAGTGTTGCCTGGCTGTATCAACGACAGGGTTCGGACAAGGGGGTCGCCTACGCCGAGCAGGCCTACGAACTCGCCCCGCAGCGCCCGGAAATCATCGACACCCTCGGCTGGTTGCTGGTGCAAAACGGAAATCAGCAGCGTGGTCTGGTCCTGTTACAGGAGGCCGTCAGCAGTGCACCTGACAGGCTGGAGATGCGCTATCATATGGCGGTCGCCCTGGCAGAGGTTGGCCGCCGTGACGAGGCCCGCAGGGAACTGATGTGGATTCTGGAGCAGGACAAGGATTTCTCAAAAGCCGCGGAGACCAGGGCATTGCTGGATAAACTTGAGACTTATTGAGACATGTCCGGTGAAGTCTCGCCTGGCGACGCGGCCGGTGGGAGAGGCCCCCTGCCGCTCTGGCAAGCAGCAATAACTGCGGCGACAGACTGCTTGTTGAACCTAACTGCTGGTGAACCATAGGCCTGCAAACCTCGCAACAGTGCATATGGGATGACCAGGGTGTTTGCTGTTTGAGGCTGGATGTTCGCAGCATTGTTGCAGACCGTTTTCCGCCATCCTGACCCGGCTGTTAAGGAGTAGAAGATAAGCATGTTGAATATTCTGATCACAGGGGGGGCCGGGTTTATTGGCTCACACACGGCGGACGCTCTCGTCAGCGAAGGGCATCAGGTGCGGGTGTTCGACGTTCTCGATCCCCAGATACACGGTCCAGATACCAGTTTTCCGGCATACATGAATCCTGCCGTGGATTGCATTCAGGGTGATATTCGTGATGTCGATGAACTGACCCCTGCCCTGGAAGGGATCGATGTCGTCTATCATTTTGCCTCGATGACAGGCGTGGGACAGAGCATGTACGACATCCGCAGTTATGTGGATGTGAACGTAACCGGTACGGCGGCATTGATTGAGGCCATCGTCAAGAATAAAACCAGGCTAACGGCGTTCGTGCTTTCCTCCTCGCGTGCCGTTTATGGTGAAGGCACCCACCAGTGTCCCGCACATGGAATCATCTATCCTGAACCCCGTCGCCGCGAGGACATGGAGGACGGACGCTTCGATTGTTACTGTCCACATTGTGGCTCTCCCTTGACATCCCTGCCAACCTCCGAAGACAAGCCGGTGCAACCACTATCGGTATATGCAAGAACCAAGCTGCAGCAGGAAGAACTCTGTGAATATGCGGCACATACCTTCGGGCTGCCCGTGCGCATACTTCGCTATTTCAATGTTTACGGTTCCCGTCAGTCACTCAGCAATCCCTATACCGGTGTGGTCTCGATATTTTTCAGCCGCATAAAATCCGGCCAACCCGTCTATCTGTACGAGCATGGCAAGCCCGGCCGGGACTTCGTGCATGTCTCGGATGTGGTCAAGGCGAACCTGCAGGTAATAAAATCGACTATCAAACCCGGTACCTGTATCAATGTGGGGGCCGGCCATGAACATACGATCGCCATGATTGCCGCAGCGCTGGGCGAGGCCAGCGGTACTGTACCGGATCTGCAGGACCGGGGAGAGTTTCGGGTGGGTGATATCCATTCCTGCTATGCCGACCTTTCCCGTGCCAGTTCACTCCTTGCTTATACCCCCGGGATCAGCCTCGAACAGGGGATGCGAGAGTTTGCTGAATGGGCCGGAGGGCAGGAATCTGTTGACCTGTATCAGCAGACGGTAGAGGAATTGCAGCGCTACAATTTGTTCGGCCGGGCCGGACAAACCACTGCATGATCCGGCGGAAGCGCATCCTGTTCTTCGCCGAGGCGGTGACGCTGGCACATGTTACCCGCCCGCTGATACTTGCCAGGAGTCTGGATCCCGAGCGCTATGAGGTTCATTTCGCCTGCGCCAGTGGTTATGACTTCTTGTTTGAAGATGCCGGCTTCACCCGCTGGTCAATCGAAACCATTCCAGCTGAACGGTTTCTGAACGCCCTGGCGACGGGGTCCCGACTGTATAACTATCAGACCCTGGTCCGTTACCTGGAGGACGACCTGCGGGTGCTGGATGCGGTGTCCCCGGATCTGGTAGTGGGTGATTTCCGCCTGTCACTGGCGGTCAGTGCACCATTGCGCAAGGTGCCGTATGCGGCCCTTGCCAATGCTCACTGGAGTCCATGTACCACCTCGGGCTTCCCGCTTCCGGAACACCCCATGGCGTCGATCTTAGGTGTAGGGCTTGCCAACGCCCTGTTCCAGATGGTGCGGCCGGTTATTTTCGCCTATCACGGCATGCCCTTGAACCGGCTCAGACGCAGACATGGATTCCCTGCACTGGGAGACCTGCGCCATGTCTATACACACGGCGATTACACCCTGTATACGGATATACCCGAGATGATTCCCATCAGCAGCGATTGCCCGTCCACCCATCGCTACATCGGCCCCGTCATCTGGTCACCCGATATGCCATTACCCGACTGGTGGGACAGCCTGAGTAAAGACAAACCATGCGTCTATGTGACACTCGGTACCTCTGGCCGGTCAGACCTGCTGCCTGATGTGATCCATGCCCTGGGGGCGTTGCCGTTGACTGCCATAGTCGCCACGGCTGGGCGCAAGCAACTCGAGCAGGTGCCCGACAATGTCTATGTGGCTGATTACCTCCCCGGTCTTGCTGCTGCGCAGCGTGCCGATCTCGTGATCTGCAGTGGAGGAAGTGCCACAGCCTACCAGGCACTGTCCCAGGGTGTCCCGGTCCTCGGAATTGCTGCCAATATGGACCAGTATTTGACGATGAACGGGATCTGCCATATCGGGGCAGGCAGGCTTTTGCGTGCAGGGCGTACCGATAGCGCCGCTGTGACCAGACTGGTAACCGATTTGCTGGGTAACGAGGATTATCGTGCTGCTGCAAGACGCATTGCCGCACAATTCTCGGAATATGACGCAGCGTCGCGTTTTGGTGTTTTTGTTCAGGAATACCTGGCTACCCAACAGGAGTGATTCTTGACACACCCCCGTCTTGGATTATTGTCATATGAGGTCGCTAACATAGTGACGTAAATATTGTGTTTCAGAACCAACAACACATGCAGAGGACAGATTATGGATTGTAATAACGAAGGGAGTCGTCTCTTCAAGCATCTGTTTGCCATACTGACGGTTGCGCTGGTGCTATCAGGCTGTGGCGAATCGCTGACCGATACCCAGTACCTGGAACGCGCCAGGGGATACCTGGACAAAGGGCAGTTACGTGAAAGCGTCATCGAACTGAAGAATGCCCTGAAGGCCAATCCGGATAATGTCGAGGCGCGCTGGCTGCTGGGAGAGACTTATCTGGATGCCGGACTGGGAGCGGACGCAGAAAAAGAGCTGCGTCGGGCCATGGATCTTGGGATGGCGCAGGCGGACCTGGCCGTGCCGATCAACAAGGCCATGTTGCTGCAAGGGAAGTTTCAGGAAGTGCTGGATTACGGGGTCGACAGTGCGGGCCTGGATGATGTCAGGCTAGCCACCTTATGGGCCTTGCGTGGTCACGCGCAACTCGCGGTCAACGGTCCCGATGAAGCCATCAAGGCCTATGACAGTGCCCTGGGGCTCAACGCGCAGGAACCGGAAGCGCTTCTGGGCAGGGCGTACCTGGCAATGCGCGAGCAGCAGCCCGAAACTGCCCGGCAGTACCTGGATGAGGCCCTTGCCGCCGATCCTGAATTCGCTGCCGCCTGGAGCCTGTCCGGGGACCTGGCGCGCCAGGCAGGAGATCTGCAAAAGGCGGAAGCGGATTATGGCAAGGCGATTGAGTTGCGGGAATTGAGCCGGAGTGACCGCGTCAATCGTGCGCTTGTAAGGATCTTGCTGCAGAAATATGATGCGGCAAAACAGGATATCCGCTTCGTACGCAACAATTACAAACAGACCGCCGGGGCCGACTATGCGCAGGGCCTGATCGAATTGCAGCAGGACAATCCA
>JASFOC010000109.1:0-7322 GCA_050116715.1 Gammaproteobacteria bacterium | reverse complement strand
CGCGGCTGGATTACGGAGACCTGGCAGCAGTTGCCCGTTGTTGCGCTGGCAGTGGCTTGCTTCGCCGTGGCGCAGCTGCTTGGTGGCAGCGGATTTATCGCATGTTTTTCCGGGGGGCTGCTGTTTGGTGCGATTGAAAAAAGACACAAGGGGAGGCTGCTGCTGGCCGCCGAAGGAACCGGAGATACACTGGCCCTGATCACCTGGGTGGTGTTCGGTGCCGGCGTCGTCGGCCAGGCTGTCGGGTCATTCAGCTGGGAAGTTGTGCTTTATGCGCTACTCAGCCTGACAGTCGTGCGAATGCTGCCGGTATTTCTGACGCTTGCCGGTATGGGTATCCGTGCCGATGAGAAGCTGTTCATGGGCTGGTTTGGACCCCGGGGGCTGGCCAGTATCGTGTTTGCCGTGATCGTACTTAACGAGAACCTGGCCGGCGGTGATACCATTGCAATGACCGTGGCCTGCACCATCCTGCTGAGTGTCGTGGCACATGGACTGAGTGCGAATCCCCTGGTCGCCGTGCTCGCGACGCGGATAAATCGTTCAATGAAAAAATGACAAGCTATACCCGTTTCAGCCACCATTATTTTTACATGCCCTGTCCAGGGGCTGGAATATGTTTGTGGCCTTGATTGCTTGAATCGTGGTCGATGCTGCTGCGATCGCCTGTTCTTAAAAGATTACCTTTGCGGGTGCCATGTAACTATACATTTGAAGACCGTGGGGATATAGAGATCCAGGTTAGAGGTCAGCTGCATACCAACTTGTTAAAGGGATCACCATACGCTCCTAAGCCAGGGAGAAGCATTGTCTTGGTCGTGAACGGCAGGTTACCGGTCGAACCCGGAACTACACCAGGTGCTTATACAAGATTCTGCTAAAAGACGTGTGACGACCCAACCCGGAAGTTCATGAATTTCTCGGGAATGTCGTGTTCGTACTGTATTCAGACATTTTTGTGCAGTTTGGCTTCGGATCGCTCACTAGTTGATACAAGTCAATATGCACCACAACTGATTGTATTAACCAATGTTTCATTTACGCACAAATTGTGCTTAATTATTAATAGTAAGCAAATGACAATGACTAATAAGGTTACTTAAAGAGAGGTGGTCATGAACAACAAATCAATTATTGGGGCGATGATAATTTTCCTGTTCAGCCCAGTAATTAATGCTGCTGTCGTTACATGGACTTTTAGTGGCACAATCACAAGTAACGGTGGAAGTACAATAGGGACAGTACCTGGGATTAATGTTGGTGATGCAGTAACTGGTACAGCTGTTTATAACACAAATGCATCTCCAATTGATTTGTCGTGGGGTGCAACTCTATATGAGTTAACTATGTCCACGGATGTGCTAATAATTGAAGTTAATGGATTAACCTTTTCTTCGATGCCAGGTGATTATCTTTCAGCGGTCGTTTCCAATGATGGCACAATAGCAGGCGAATACGGAGATAGGGTAACTGTCAGTTACCAGACCGACAATTCATGGGTGCATGTTAATATTCAAGACGAAGTTGCACCTTATGATCTCATCACCGACCAGTCACTACCAACCTATCTGGATTTCACAAAAGCTAATGAAATGCCTGGATGGGATGGTAATTATGGAGCAATACAAATAGGCTTTACTGAAGGTGATATACAATTAGCTAGTTTTTCTATAGATTCGTTTGAGACATCAGCTGTACCCATACCTCCAGCTATCTGGCTGTTCGGTTCTGGCCTTGTCGGGCTGTTCGGAATTGCCAAGCGCGGGAAGTCTGCGTAGTAGTTTCAAAGACGATCTTCACTGCCATTTATTGATGTTTGTATGTCTCGTTTTGCGGCATTTTCACCGTTCGTTAGTCATCCTGGAACGACCGAAAGTGGCCGAACATCCCCGTACGCAGTTGAGCCAGGGAATAATTACGACCCAGCCACGAACGTCAAGTTACCGCCCGAACCAGGTCTTACACCGATTGCTTATATAAGATTTCGCTAAAAGTCGTGAGCCGACCCAAAACCGTCATTCGCAAGAGATTGATGAACGGGGATTTTGTACTGTAAGCGGACATCCCCGAATCCTTTTCCTGTAAGTGTTTCTACTAATTGTATTTAGATTCTAGTGCGCATAAATTAATAAGACAGCTAAGGATCAAAATAAATAAAGATCGAAGCTGATGATAAGAAATTGAATTTACGGAGGGTTATCCATGAAAACGTCTCACCTCATGGGTGTGATTAACGCCTGTATTCTTTCACTCGCTCTATCATCAACAGCACAGTCAGCAGTGCTAAACGCCTATTTTGGAATGAACTTCGTCGGTGGAGCCATAAATACGAGTCAGCTTGGTCCTTTCGAAGTAAACCTGCTCGATATAACCTACATCGGAGGTGGCGGTGCAACATATACAACAGAGATGCCCGTCTTTTCCGGGACGTACCTTGGGAGCACGGTATCCCGAACAGGCCTGCCAGATTACTCTGGACTAACCGCTTCACCTACCTATACAACACAACCTGTGATCGGTGGGGTGCCGACTGGTGACGGAGAAACAACCCGAACTATTGGTCAGACATTGGCAATTGACTGGAATTTGTCTAGCTTGTTTCCTATGATCGATATCACTAGCATCACGGTTGACACTGCCGTATTCGGCGGGCCATGGGTTCTAGATTTCACGACTCCCTATAGGGTAGGGTTGATTCCACCAGGGACCATCAACGAGTTAGATAGTCTACTATTCACACCCTTTGGTGATATCTATGACGGCTTGGTTGGTGTCACCGGCAATCCAATAGGTACAGCGGTAGTTACTTCTACGCCTTCAGGTCTGGAATCATACATTGGTAGTGCATTTGGCGAGTTCACCTTCGCTGCTGCGTCACCGGTACCGGTGCCTCCTGCGGTCTGGCTTTTCGGTTCCGGCTTGCTAGGATTAGTCGGTATGGCAAGGCACAAGAAAGCTGCCTAACTGGTCTACAATACGGCCCTTCGGGGCCGTTTTAATGTGCGTGCTATGTCCGCAGTTGCGGCTAGTCAGACGTAGACGGTTCGCTAGGGGATGGCGGATTTGGGACGCATTCAAGACATTCCGGCCTGTCTTCCCGGAAAATCACGGGAAGGTCTGAGTTGCGCCATAAACCAGAAGTCCCCTGCGAGACGCAATATGATCGGGATGTACTGTAAACGGACATTCTCGGTATTTATTGATAATGTCTGTCGTGATTCAGTCTGTGTGGTTGGGCGTTGTTCGCTGGAATTTCAACCAAGATTGTGCCGAAGTAATATCCAACGGCATAAGGAATAGCGTACCGACGCGCAATTCCTTGCTCTCCACCACTAGGGACCCATCTGAAGCCAGGGTTATCAGGTTATCAGTCGAGTCGTGCCCTAATACAGCTAAAGGAGGGTACCAAACAGGCAGAACACCTCCAAACCATGTGCTGTCGTGGATAATGCGACGCCCTTTGTCGCAAGATAATTGAGATGAATTAAACAGGCGCTCCTTAACTATACCGTCGCCTATCCATGCCTTAACCACAAGCATGTCACCGTCGCTGTTATCAATGGTAACATGCGTGACCTCAGTGCACTGATTACACGCTGGAGGTCCATAATCTGGACCACCTTCACGACACTCAGGGAAAAAGAACCACGCCAGAGTGCATTGAACTCTCCCGATGCTAGCCCTGTGCATATCCCCTGAAATTTCATACGAGCCAGTTAAATCAGGACACTCCATAACAGTATTGGACATTGATTTTGACCAGTCAGCCGGATAGGGAGTAATCGTAGATGTGCAGCCTGCAATACTGAGGAAGCTGAAAATGGCGCACAGGAGATTGCAGGTGTGTTGCATAACCTTTCGCATTCTATGCGTGCAAGTCGGCTGGATCAGGACAACGCCTCCCAAGTTTTCCAGGTTGCAATTCTGTCAATTAATATATGCAGGTTACACTGATGCTCTCGCGATCCACAATGATATAGCCGCCCTCAAAACCGCATGGACTGGCGTGGTCTAGTTCGACTTTTGTACTGCGGGGAACGTCCACTTCCCATCAATAACAGAGGCATCGGGCCGATACAGTCGGACCGTATAGTTCCATCCCTCTGTTAGCGGTATGCAATTAATTCGAGAGGAATCGTTACAACCGCCCAGATTGACCGTCATGGACCCGTCTGGATTCTTCTTTCCGGACTGGCTGTTAATATTGTAGACGCCTTTGTCATTCTTCTGGAAATAGCCATCCTTGTTGTAGACGCTCACTGACCAGAATGCTTTGACCGGCACATCCTTGGGAACGTCTATCTGATAGCGGCCCACGGGTAGATCGGGATTGATCGTCTGATATGACGCATCCTGGGAGGGAAGCCCGCCCCAACCAATAGCAGCACCCAGCAAATGCGGGACCTGCTCCGTGTTTTCCCTGCTGCCAAAGGCTCTATCCGTATCTGGCAGGAACTTCGCTACATCCTGCAACAAGCCCCGCAGTTCTTCGAAAGACTTTTCGTTGTAGTTGGGAGGTGTAAAAGGCTCCGCGGAACTTGCTTCGATGCGAAGCTTGTCCTGAAGTTCATTTGCTTTTCGGATGTCAGCCGGGTCGCTGGAATCAACGAGTGTTCTGACGACTACCACAACATGATCCGTGCCAAATTCGTCCCTGGTCAGTTCATACGTTCCTGAATCGTAGAATACCTTGTTGGTGTATTCGTTCTCATTGACGATTGCTGCCGAATTATACCGCCCGTCAGTTCTTGGCAGGGTCAGTTTGGCTCCCTTGCTGATATCAACAACAGCGAAGCTGTACAGCGTATCGCGGTTCATTCGGACGACCGATTGCTTGTCGATTGGAGTGGGTTCGCGAAAGCTCACAAGCTTGTTGATACCACCGGCCATCTTAATAAAACGACTGAAATGCCCGGCCGTATCGGCCGCAACAAAGTTGTTGACGGTTACCGGAACGGTTGCTGCGTCAACTACGGCAGATACCCGGTCTCCTGTCGGTTCCACCGCGGAAACTGCTAAAGGTAAAATGGCCAGGGCAGTAGCGACCGCCACCTTGCAAACTGATTTTGCTGTCATCGATCGATCTCCAGGACTAACTCATGGCAGCTGCCTTTGACGGCGAGCTGCCATGTAATGGATTACGGCTTGTAGTTGCTCATTCCGGGTCCGGTCTTATCGTAAACGTTGAAGAACTCGTCCGTCATGATCGTGGCCACACCGTTTTCCGGAACCTCGTGGTTGTCCTGTTCCAGCGTTACGATTCGTGCCTTCCAGCCTTCCGGGAGCTGTTTGAAAATTGCCGGCCCGGCTGCCATGAACTCTTCATAGGTGCGTTGCGGGTGCATACCCAACTCGAAGCCTTTCATGATCCAGGTATTGCCGTCGGCATCGTCAATGACCATGATCGTGGTGCCTTTGTTCCAGTTTACTGCGCTCTTCCGCGCAATGGTGAACGACTTATAAGGCGTTACTTTGTTGACGTTGAGCTTCTTGCCAAGGTTCAGCTGGGCTGTCCACGGAGCTACCATATCGCCAAATTTCCGCACTTTCCCGACTTCGACTTCGAACCAGTCAGGAAGCCAGAGTTTCGGGCCGTTCATGGACACGCCCAGCACGCCGTATTCCTTTTTGACCTGCTCCATGTCGATGGTCTCGACCTGCGCCTGCGGAGCAGAATCCTTATCTGCTGGAATATCCGGATTGGCATAGGTGCCGTAGCATTCGGCGATGATATCCCCTGTGTCCGGATCGATGCCGGCAAGGTACATCTCAATGAAACGCATGAGGTGGGAGTTCTCAATGCGCATGGATTTGGCATTGTCGCCATCCGAAAACACCGCGGGTTCCGGCTCGGCAAGTGCTTTGAGGCACGCGCCGGACAAATCTTCGAGATGGGCAGCCATGCAGGATTTTATCCGCCCGTCGCCGGGTTTTGTATCCGCGCAAAACTGATGGACATCACTGGCGCACTCGACGACGACGTCTGCCCCATGATCCAGTTTTTCCCACGTAGTTTCCGCGTATGCTGGATTAGCGATTACACCTACGGTTGCCATGGCGAGCACTATTTTTTTCATCTCAATAACTTCCAATGTAGAAGAGCAGGAATTCCAATGCATTTAGGCGGTAGTCTAGACTAGAAATTGAGCGACAGTAAACTCTCGTCCCACACGGCGGACAGCCGGAGGATGAACCTTCAGGTAGATCGCAGAGACACGACGAGAGAAAAGTGCTAAGAAATAGCGACTGCGCACAGTGAACGGCAACTTCTGCGGCATTCCAGAAGTAGCGCGTGGGCGTGGGGACGACAGGTAGACACCCCGATCCCGGTCCTTCCTGAGAGAAAGTAATCCCCCCGTAATAATGCGATTTATCAATTTACATTAATCGTGGTTACCCTATTCCATCTCCACGCAATCTGGGGTAATTTGCTGCCCTGAATAAATAAGGGGGGTGGGATGTATACAGAAAGAAAGAAGGAGAGGCGTTGCTCCAATGGCAAGACAAAATTTCCGGTTAAGACAAAATCAGGTCGTCTTGTAGATAAGGAACGTCGTTGCATACATGATCGTCGGTTGGGTGACCTACAGCTTGAAATGGTCGATGTTGAGGAAATTGGGTTGCCTGACTTCCTCGCTGTTGTACGCAAATCAGCGGGATAAAAAGCATAATCCGGTCCTATGCGAATATTATTGATGGTTGTGCAGTTATTGTGTCTGCTTCTGCGACTAGTGAGACCTTCCCCGTTAAACGGGAAGGTCTTTTTGTGGCCGTGCACGGTCCTGCACCAGGCAGTTATATAAGATTCTGCTAAAGGCGGCAGCCGACCCATCCCGGTCATTCGCAAGAGGTTGAGGAACGGGGGCTTTACAAGCCGGCCTGCAGATGCCGCATTGGATTTACAGTCTTCACCGACTTACTGGCATTCCATGGTCTTTAAAACTAGGTTTAAGTAAACAGTTAAGAAATTTAGTATCAGAGCATCATATTGAAAGTTGGGTAAGATGATGCATTAGCTGTAGCCGATGAGGTTTGCATGCAGGTTATCAGCAAGGCAGCATCAACGCAGAACCGTTTTACCTCGTATCGAGAGATGTATCACTGGCTAGATACTGTTCTCCGCAATAAATCGCAGTGGCTCACATTCTTTTTGATTGAAATCTGCAAGTAGCATCTCCTCTTCCATGGACAGCGCCATACTTGGCGCACTGTAGCAGATCTGTTTGTTGGAAAAAGGGTTTCCGCTGCGGATATGCTCGCCAAATCGCTTGTTGTACCCCTCCAGGCTAAGCTCGACTCTATCTTCGAGTTCTACGAAGTCG
>JASFOC010000108.1:0-7343 GCA_050116715.1 Gammaproteobacteria bacterium | reverse complement strand
GCGGCACCGAAGAAGGTGACGTAGAGTACCAGGTAGCGAGACAGGATATCCGCGTGCGGGATACCGGAATCAAGAAAGTTGCGGACCAGCACCTGTCCGAGAACGATTGCCAGCAGCAGCAGCAGGGAGCCACCTGCCATGAAGGTCTCCATGCGGATCAAGCCATGGCGCAGGGCGGTTATCCAGTAGGGCTCAACCGGGAGCATCTACCTGTTCTTTGACTTTGGTGGCGCGGTATTCGTACAGCCAGAAATTTACCATGTCGACAATGGCTCTCGGGATGTAGCCGTTATCCATCAGTTCCTGCGCCGCACGGGTGGTGATGGCCGCGACTTCCGCCGAGGATTCCAGGTCTTCGGTATCGACAACCAGTTCCAGACCTTTTTCCTGGAGCGTCTCCAGCGCCGCGCTGTTGTCTGCGCGGGTTGCGGCGATGAGTCTTTCCCCGGTTTCCTCGCCGGTGCGTTTCAGCAGTTTTTGCAGATCCTGCGGCAGGTTCTGAAAAAACCGGCGCGATACCACCAGCGATCCGATTCCGTTCGCCATGGGCACGTTGGTGATGTACTGCGTCTTGGTAAACCACTGCAGCGCGATCGCCCCCAGTGGCGGTGTGTACACCGTGTCGATCAGGCCGGTGGACAGGCTGGTATAGACATCGATGATGGACAACGGCACGGGCGCGAGCCCGCTGGCATGGAAAAAGGCGCTGCCAAGCGGGTCTCCCTGCCAGTGCCAGATACGTCGATGCTTCAGGTCATCGAGTGATCTGATCGGGTACTTGGAAAAGAAATAGACATAACCGACTTCCATCCAGCCCAGCAACTCGTAGCCGTTATCGCGATAACCCTGGGTAATCTCCGGCATGAGTTTCTCTCGCACATAGTCGATTTCCTCGATGTCGTTGAAGAGGAACGGCAGTTCCAGAACCCGGGTGGGGGAAAAGATGTGGCCGATACCATAGCCGGTAAAGGCGCCGCCCTGGAGCTGGCCAAAGCGGATCTTCTTGAGTACATCGGGTTCATCGCCCTGCACGCCGCCCGGGTAGATCTTGAACACCAGCCGGCCATCACTCTCCTGCTTGACCTGTTCGGCCCAGTCCTCCAGCAGGTTCACCCAGGTCGTGCCGGACGGTGCCAGCGTCGCGAATTTCAACTGGTAGACGCGATCGGCAGATGCCGTGCCGGATGCCAGGGAAAACAGCAGCAGACCTGCGAACAGTTTTCGCAGCCACACTGATTGTGGGCGCGTCAGAACCACTCATCCTCCAGTGCCAGCAGGTATCCTGCACGCTGCCGGGAGATGGCATTCACCAGCGCCATTTCCGGATAGAGTCCCTCCGGTGCATCCACGATGTACTGCAGCGTGTCATGAAACGCCGTTTGATTGAGCAGCTGCCGGTACAGATATTCCGCCCGCAGCAGGTCGACAATGAGGAGCTTGTGCTGGTTGATTTCGTCCGCGCGCTGGAAGTGTTCTTCGGAAAGTACAAAATCGCCGCCAAACATCGGTGCCCGGCTGCCATAGTAGACCCCGAAAAACAGGTGCGGGCCACCATAGTAGAAGCTGTCATCCAGTTCCAGCACGCGCTGCATCAGGATGGCCGCACTGGCAAGGTTGGCGACGCTGCTGACATCGTCGCGATCCAGATCAATCCATTTTGCCAGGCACGAGGCCGACCAGAACAGCGCGGGCACAGCCTCCTTGCCGAGGTTGGCAGTTGCCGATTCCAGTTCGGCTACGGCAGCGGTTTCCGGATTCAGTTCGAGCCCGGCAAGGTGCAGGGCCCTGTGTGCGTAGTCGTAGCAGCGCCGGTAAAGCTGTTGCGCGCGTTCGTTGTCCTCGAGTTCGATGAAGCCGTAGCTGTAGCCATAAAAGCCCTGGGCCGCATACAGCAGCAGTTCCTCGTTCTGCGGGTCCTCCAGCAGCATGCCTTCAATCAGCTTCAGGTTGGCGGGCATGGCTGCCCTGGCCAGTTCAAGGTCGGTTTCGCGGTTCATCGAATCGACGCCGCTGTCCAGGATGGTCTGGGAACCGCGCACTACCATCTGGCCGACGGAACAGGCAGACAGCATGGCTGCTGCCAGCAGGATGCCCGGAATGTGCAGCAGGCGCCGGTGAGTCTGTGGTTGATCGTTGCTTGGAAACCGCATTTTTTATTATCTCAGGCTAGTAATAGTTCAAGAATTCTCTCATAGATGCTTGATAGTGTATCAAGTTCGGCCAGATTTACACATTCATTTGTTTTGTGAATCGTGGCATTTAGGGGTCCGAGTTCCACCACCTGTGCACCGGTCGGTGCGATGAAACGGCCGTCGGAAGTCCCGCCGCTGGTGGAAAGTTCGGCCTCGATTCCGCTGATGCTGCGGATTGCACTGCGTGCCGCATCCACCAGTTCTCCGGCCGGCGTAATGAAAGGCAGACCGGAGATTTTCCAGTCGATACTGTAATCCAGGTTATGCCGGTCGAGGATGGCGTGCACCCGTGAGCGGATGCTCTCAGGGGTGGATTGCGTCGAGAAGCGCAGGTTGAACAGGATGTGCAGTTCGCCCGGTATGACGTTTTCCGCGCCGGTGCCGGCGTTGATATTGGATATCTGGAACGTGGTCGGCGGGAAATGCGCGTTGCCGGCATCCCACTCGGCCGCTACCAGTTCCGCCAGCGCCGGCGCGGCGCGGTGGATCGGGTTATCGGCAAGCTGCGGGTAGGCCACGTGTCCCTGCTGGCCATGCACGCGCAGTACGCCGTTGAGGGAGCCGCGCCTGCCATTCTTGATGACGTCACCGGTCTGCTTGCGGCTGGACGGTTCGCCCACCAGGCACCAGTCGATCTGTTCACCGCGTGCCCTGAGATGCTCGATGACCTTGACCGTGCCGTCGACCGAGGGACCTTCCTCGTCACTGGTGAGCAGAAAGGCAATGGATCCGCGGTGGCCGGCATGCCTGTCGATGAAACGTTCACAGGCCGTGACCATGGCGGCGATACTGCTTTTCATGTCGGCGGCGCCGCGCCCGTACAGGCAGCCCGCCCGGGTAGTGGCGGTGAAGGGGTCGCTGTCCCAGTCCGCCAGCGGGCCGGGTGGAACCACGTCGGTATGGCCGGCAAACACGAACAGCGGGGACGCGCTGCCGCGCCGGGCCCAGAGGTTGTCGACCTCACCGAAGCGCAGTGGCTCGCTGTCGAAGCCGATGGCCTGCAGCCGCGCCGCGATCAGTGGCTGGCAGCCGGCATCATCCGGTGTCACCGAGGCCCGCTCGATCAGGGCCTTTGCCAGTTCGATGGTTTCGCTCATGCCTTTTCCGTCTGCCCGAACAGGGCGCTGTAGTCCGCCTCTTTGAAGCCGAGGAACAGCCTGTCGGCATGCGCCAGCAACGGGCGCTTGATGCTGGCGGGATACTCCAGCATGATTTTTTCAGCTGTCTGCGCGTTGATGTTGTCGCGCACCGCTTGCGGCAGGCTGCGCCAGGTGGTGCCACGGCGGTTCAGCAGGCTTTCCCAGCCGAGTTCCGTGATCCAGCCGTGCAGGGTTTTCCGCTCCAGTCCATCCTTGCGCACGTCGTGGAAGCGGTAGTCCACGTGGTGCGCATCCAGCCAGTGGCGCGCCTTGCGCACGGTGTCGCAGTTGCTGATGCCATACAGGGTGGTGCTCATGGAAGATGGCCGCTCAGATGTCGCGCAGCAAGGCGTTGATGCCGACCTTGGAGCGGGTTTTCTCGTCGACGCGCTTGACGATGACCGCGCAGTAGAGGCTGTACTTGCCGTCCTTCGACGGCAGGTTGCCCGATACCACGACCGAGCCGGCCGGGATCCGGCCGTAGAGGACCGTGTCGTTCTCACGATCGTAGATGCGGGTGCTCTGGCCGATGTACACGCCCATGGAAATCACCGAGCCTTCCTCGACGATGACGCCCTCGACCACTTCCGAGCGGGCACCGATGAAGCAGTTGTCCTCGATGATGGTCGGGCTGGCCTGCACCGGCTCCAGTACCCCGCCGATGCCGACGCCGCCCGAGAGGTGCACGTTCTTGCCGATCTGGGCGCAGGACCCCACGGTTGCCCAGGTGTCGACCATGGTGCCGCTGTCGACGTAGGCGCCGATGTTGACATAGGAAGGCATCAGCACGGCGCCGGGGGCGATGAACGCGCCGCGCCGCGCGGTTGCCGGCGGCACCACGCGCACCCCGCCGTCACGGAATTCACGGGAGTTGGTGTCCGCATACTTCGACGGCACCTTGTCGTAGTAATTGGTGAAACCGCCCTTGATGAAGGCGTTGTCCTCGATGCGGAACGACAGCAGCACGGCCTTCTTGAGCCAGTCATTCACGATCCACTGGCCGTCGCGTCTTTCCGCCACGCGGGCGACACCCCGGTCCAGCATGTCAATGGCCTCCAGCGTGGCCTCCTTGACATGGGTTTCCACGTTGCGCGGGGTAATGTCGGCGCGCCTTTCGAAGGCTTCTTCAATTGTGGCCTGTATGTCGCTCATTCGGGTCAATCTCCATAAGTGCGGCTGAATGGGTAAGGGCGTATCCCGTGGCCGGGGAAATCACGCGCTGGCGGAAATATCGCGTGCATCCGGGCTTTCCGGGGTGGTCAATGATAACCGCCTTGCGGGCGGAATGCAGGTCAGCGCCCGACCAGGAAGGTGCGGATGCGCATGGCGGCTGCCAGACAGTCTTCGAGTGGTGCCACCAGCGCCAGCCGGGCATGGTTCGCACCCGGGTTGCTGCCGGCAAAGGGACGTGACAGATAGCTGCCTGGCAGGACGGCGACGCGCTGCTGGGCCTGCAGGTCGTGCGCGAAACCGGTGTCGCTCCCGGGGGTGCGCGGCCACAGGTAAAACCCGGCATCCGGTGCATCGACCTCCATGACCGGTGACAGGATCTCCACGACGGCCCTGATCTTCTCCCGGTACAGACTGCGATTTTCCGTCACGTGGGCCTCGTCTCTCCAGGCGCAGATGCTGGCGGCCTGGGTTGCAGGCGGCATCGCGCAGCCATGGTAGGTCCGGTAGCGCAGGAAGTTCGCAATCAGCGCGGCATCGCCGGCGACGAAGCCGGAGCGGAGCCCGGGGGCGTTGGAGCGCTTCGACAGACTGTGAAACACCATGCAGCGGCTGAAGTCAGCGCGCCCCATGGCATGGGCGGCCTGCAGCAGGCCCGGTGGCGGGTCGGTTTCATCCAGGTAGATCTCGGAATAGCATTCATCGGATGCGATAACGAAATCATGCTCGTCCGCAAGCTGCAACAGTTGCTGCAGCTGGGTGATGCCCATGACGGCACCGGTCGGGTTGCCGGGGCTGCAGATATAGACCAGCTGGCAGCGCTGCCAGACGTCTTCCGGCACGGCATCGAGGTCGGGAAGATAGCCGCTGTCACGGCTGGTATTCATGAACCAGGGCTGTGCGCCTGCCAGCAGGGCGGCGCCTTCGTAGATCTGGTAAAACGGGTTGGGCATCAGCACGAGCGGCTGTTTGCTGCGGTCGACCGTACACTGGGCGAAGGCGAACAACGCCTCCCGGGTGCCGTTCACCGGCAGCACCTGGCGCTCCGGGTCGAGGCTGCCGGTGGCGAGCTGGAAACGTGCAATCAGCCAGTCGGCAATGGCGGCGCGCAGTTCCGGCTGGCCGCGGGTGAGCGGGTAGCGCGACAGGCCGTGCAGGTGAGTGATCACTTCTTCCGTGATGAATCCGGGTGTAGCATGCCGGGGTTCGCCGATGGACAGCGATATCGCGTCAAGGCCGGCGGGCGGTGTGATGTCCTTGAAAAGGGCAGCCAGCCGTTCGAACGGGTAAGGCTGCAGCTGCGACATGTCAGGATTCATTGATCTGCCTGTGTGTGTCCGGCGGATTGCGCGTGGCCCGTGCCACGGGTTGTCGCCTGCGGGCGGTAATGCAAAAGTATAAGGGAACCGATGGCGTCATCCAATCCGCAATCCCGGCTGCTGCCGGTTATCAGCCTGCTGTTCAGCGCCACCCTCTGGGGTGTAGTCTGGTACCCGCTGCGACTGCTGGAGCAACAGGGTCTTGCCGGCATGTGGAGTGCGCTGCTCTGTTTCGGCGCGGCGACGACAGCATGCCTGTGGGTCTTTATCCGCGAGCGCCGCTTGCTGGCGGTGAACTTCCTGCCGCTGTCGCTGATGGCGCTGGCTGCGGGCTGGTGCAACGTGTCCTTTATCATTGCCGTGCTGGAAGGCAACGTGGTGCGGGTGCTGCTGTTGTTCTACCTGTCGCCGTTCTGGGCGGTGTGCCTTGGCTGGCTGCTGCTGGACGAACGCCTGGACGGCAAGTCCCTGCTGGTGTTCGTGGTCGCTGTCAGCGGCGCCCTTATCATGCTCTGGGATGAAAACCTGGGCTATCCCTGGCCGGACGGGCGCGCCGACTGGTTGGCGGTTTCCTCCGGGTTTGCCTTCGCGCTGAGCAATGTGTTCGTGCGCAAGCTGCAGCAGGTTGGTGTGCTGCTGAAATCGGTCAGCACCTGGGCTGCCGTGGTGCTGATTGCCGCGGTCTGGATCGTGCTGCGCGGCGAAGCCTTTCCTGCCGTCGGCCACGGCGTGGTGGTCGCCGCCGTGCTGCTGGGGTTGTGTGGCTTCCTGGTCATGTCGCTGGCCGTGATTTATGGCGTGACGCGCATGCCGGTGCACCGCTCTGCCGTGATCCTGCTGTTCGAACTGGTGGCTGGCGCGGTGTCATCGCAGCTGTTGACCGATGAGGTGATCCTGTTGCGCGAATGGCTGGGAGGCGGCCTGATTATTCTCGCGGCCTACGTCGCCGCACATATCCATGCACGGAGTGAATCATGATCAAGGTGGTTGCGCTGAATCACGTCAGCCTGCTGGTAAGCGACACCGCGCGTGCGCTGGAGTTCTATCATGGCCTGCTGGGACTCGCGATCGATGCCTCGCGGCCGGACCTCGGTTTCCCGGGCGCCTTCCTGGATACCGGCAATGCGCAGATCCACCTGCTGGAACTGGCGCCGCCTGCCGCGCAGGTTGCCGGTGAGAAGCATGGCGGCAGGGACCGGCACGTGGCGCTGGATGTTGTGGATCTGGGGGCTGTGATTGCGGCACTGGACGGGGCAGGCATCGCATACACGCTGAGTCGTTCCGGCCGGCGGGCGTTGTTCTGTCGCGACCCGGACGGCAATGCAGTGGAGCTGGTGGAGCCCTAGCTGAACAGCGGCATGCCGGTTTCCGGGTCGCTGTCCAGGTATTTATGGATGGCACGCTGCAGGCACTCGAACTGTGCCGGGTCGCTGAGCGGCTGGTTATGCGAGTCGGTGATGTAGTAAACATCCTCCGCGCGTGAACCCAGCGTGGCGATCTTGGCATTCTGCAGGTTGATCTCG
>JASFOC010000107.1:0-7393 GCA_050116715.1 Gammaproteobacteria bacterium | reverse complement strand
ACGGGCGTCGTCATGCGGATGTTCCGCGAACTGGTCTTCTTCGAAAGCCTGTTCAAATCCAACAAGTGGATCTGGATATTCGGCTGGATGTTCCACTACGGTATGTTCCTGGTGCTGGCGCGACACCTGCGCTATTTTACCGACCCGGTATGGACCTGGGTTGACCTGATCCAGCCGTTTGGCTTGTATGCGGCATTCGCCATGTCCGCGGGCCTGCTGGGACTCTGGGTGCGACGCCTGGTGGTCGACCGCGTCCGCTATATCACCGCCCTTTCAGACCACCTGATGCTGGCGCTGCTGTTCGCCATCGCCGGTACCGGCCTGATGATGGACTACGTGACGCACACCGACATTGTTGCGGTGAAGGCCTTCATGCTTGGCCTGATGTACTTTGACTGGCAGCCCATTCCGACGGACCCAGTGCTGCTGGTGCACCTCGGGCTGGTTGCCACCCTGATGATCATTTTCCCGATCAGCAAGCTGCTGCACGCACCCGGCGTATTCTTCAGCCCCACCCGCAACCAGGTGGACAACCCGCGCGCCGAACCCGGCCTGCGCGCCCACGATTCCAGGCATATCGCGCCGTGGGCCGCGGAGCTCGACAAGTAGACGGCCAGACAACCAGACCAGGAGCATAGCGTGGCAGATTTCGACACACCGGAACTGAAAGAATACCCCGTCATTCCGCATATTCAGGAAGGCGTAATGGCGCACAGCAAGCCGTTCGTCGCCAAGGAGGAATTTCAGGAACAGCTCGGGTTCCCGGGCGAACTGGTGGACAACTGGGAACAGGTCGCCATTGACAAGATGGGTGAACTGACCGGCAAGTACCGCTCACTGCAGGTATTCCTGGATTCCTGCGTGAAATGTGGCGCCTGCACCGACAAGTGCCACTATTACCTCGGCACAACCGACCCGAAGAACATGCCGGTTGCACGCCAGGACCTGTTCCGCAAGGTCTACCGTCGCTACTACACCTTTGCTGGCAAGCATTTCCCGAAACTGGTGGGCGCAACCGATCTCACCAAGGAAGTGCTGGACGACTGGTACAGCTATTTTCACCAGTGCTCGCAGTGCCGCCGCTGCTCCGTGTACTGCCCTTACGGCATCGACACCGCAGAGATCTCCATGGCCGCACGCGAAGTGATGGACTGCATTGGCGTCGGCCAGAAGTACTGCAACGAAATCATCGGCAAGGTCTACAAGATCGGCAACAACCTCGGCCTGCCGGAACCGGCACTGGCCGACACCCTGGAAGGACTCGAGGAGGACATCGAGGATGACACTGGTGTAGCCGTGCGTCTGCCACTGGACGAAAAAGGCGCCGAGGTACTGGTGGTGACCCCGTCCGCCGACTTCTTTGCCGAGCCCCACGTCGACGGCCTGATGGGTTATGCCAAGGTATTCCACGAGGCTGGCGTCAGCTGGACCCTGAGCTCCCATGCCAGCGAAGCAGCCAACTTCGGCATGTTCATCGGCAGTTACGAAAACATGCGCAAGGTTTCGCTGCGCATCCGCGAGGCCGCCCTGGATCTCGGTGTGAAGCGCATTATCTTCGGTGAATGCGGCCATGCATGGCGCGTCGCCTACAGCTTCCTCAACACGCTGGCGGGGCCCTTTGACTTCCTGGACCCGAAATACCCGGTGCCGATGCACATCATGGAATTCACCTATGACCTGATCCAGCGCAACGCTATCACGCTGGACAAGTCGGCCAACGATGACATGCGTCTCACCTATCACGACTCCTGCAACGTGGCGCGCGCCTCGCGCATGGGTCCAATGCCGGGCGGCCAGTTCGTACTGCCTCGGGAAGTCATCAAGGCCAGTTGCAACCACTTTTTCGATATGCCCCAGGATACGATCCACGAGGCTACGTATTGTTGCGGTGGCGGCGGCGGCCTGCTGACCGATGACCTGATGGAGATTCGCGTCAAGGGCGCCCTGCCACGTATGGAGGCCCTGAAGCATGTCGTCGAGGAACACGGCGTGACGCATATGGCCGCGATTTGCGCGATCTGCAAGAGCCAGTTCGCCAAGGTATTGCCGTACTACGGCTTTTCCATGGACAGCATCGTCAGCGTTCATCAGCTGGTAAGCAACGCAATCGTCCTTGGAAACAAACAGTAATCATTGAATCCGGTTCGGGTAAAAACCTGATCAGATAACAGGAGAACAGGCATGGCAACTTCTCGAGATGACATGGAAAAGAAATCACTGACCTTCCGTCGCTTCAAGGATGGTGACCACAAGTACCAGCGCGTCGGCGACGATATCTTCAATGAAGACAAATCCTTCAAGTGCCCGACCTATGTACACCGCACCCCGCCATGCCAGGGCAGCTGCCCTTCCGGTGAGGACATCCGCGGCTGGCTGCAGATCGTTCGCGGCATCGAGAAGCCCACGGGTGAAATGAGCATGGAAGAATATGCCTTCCGTCGCTCCACTGACGCCAACCCCTTCCCGTCCATGATGGGCCGGGTCTGCCCGGCACCGTGCGAAGACGGCTGCAACCGCAACAATGTCGACGACTTCGTCGGCATCAACTCGGTCGAGCAGTTCATCGGTGATTCCGCCTACGAGAACAAGTACACCTTTGACAATTCCGCACCGCTCAGCGGCAAGAAGGTTGCCATCATCGGCGCCGGTCCTGCCGGCATGGCCGCAGCCTACCAGCTGCGCCGCAAGGGCCACGGCAGCGTCATCTTCGACGACCACGCCGAACCCGGCGGCATGATGCGCTACGGCATCCCCGGCTACCGTACCCCGCGCGACGTGCTGAACCATGAGTGCAATCGCATCGTCGAGATGGGCGGCATCGAGCTGCGCATGAGCACCCGCGTCGGCAAGGACGTCAGCATCGAGGAGCTGGAGAAGGAATTCGATGCCATCCTCTGGGCCGTGGGCTGCAAGACCGGCCGCAAGCTCCCGGTACCCAACAGCGACGCACCGAACTGTGTCACCGGCGTGCAGTTCCTGGAAGCCTTCAACAGCGGCACCCTGCAGGTCGTCGCCGACAAGGTTGTCTGCGTAGGTGGTGGCGACACCTCCATCGACGTGGTATCTGTCGCCCGCCGTCTCGGCAAGATCGAGAACTTCAACAAGGAAGACCGTCCGGAGCAGGTCATCGGTGGTTACGTGGCCCATGACTCTGCCTTCGCTGCTGCACGCGAGGGTGCCGAAGTCACCCTGACCTCGCTGTTCAAGCGCGAGGAAATGACGGCCACCGACCATGAGGTTGAAGATGCACTGCGTGAGGGCGTCAGGATTGACGACGGCGTGATGCCGCTGGAAGTCATCCTCGATGCCGACGGCCGCGCCAAGGCACTGAAAATGTGCAAGTGCGAGATGGACGGCGGTCGCCCGGTGCCGATCGAGGGTACCGAGTACGAAATCGAGTGCAACCTCATCGTCTCGGCCATCGGCCAGGGCGGTGACCTGTCCGAGGGACTGGAATCACTCGACAACGGCCGCGGCCTGATTGACGCCGACGCCTTCTACCAGGTACCCGGCAAGCAGGGCCACTTCGTCGCCGGCGACATCGTGCGCCCGCACCTGCTGACCACGGCCATCGGCCAGGCATCCATTGCCTCCGAGACCATCGACCGTTACCTGAAACATGAAGCGCAGAAGAAGCGGCCCAAGGTCGACGTGCACCACTTCGAGCTGCTGAAAAAGCTCAACGAAGCCAACCTCGCGCCGGAGTCCTTCGAAGCCGAAGACACCGCTGAACAGCGCGGTACCGACAGCGGCAACTGGGCCGTGCACAATTACGAAGACCGCTCCGGTTCGGAGATTATCGCATCCGACCGGCTGTTCCTGGGACACTTCCCGTTCGTACCGCGCAACAAGCGCTCCAGCTATGGCCCCAGCGCAGAAGAGGTGCTGGGACACTTCGCGGAACGCGGTGTCGGCCTGACCCCCGAACAGGCAGTTAACGAGGCTGAGCGTTGCATGAGTTGCGGCATGTGCTTCGAGTGCGACAACTGCGTCATTTACTGCCCGCAGGATGCCATCTTCCGGGTGAAGAAGGACAGGTCCACGACCGGCCGTTACGTCGACACCGACTACACCAAGTGCATCGGTTGTCACATCTGTTCCGATGTTTGCCCGACCGGCTACATCGACATGGCCATGGGCGATCACTAGACACGGTAACGATGCATCCCATGATTAAACATAGTCTCGTATTACTGCTGACGGGTCTGCTGCTGGGCATCGCCATGCCCGGCCAGGCGGACAATTCGCTGTTACCGGAAGTCCCGGCGGCACAGTCCCGCTTCAGTGAAACCCAGGGTTGTGTGGAACCGACCGCTGACATGCGCAGGAACCACATGAAATACCTACTACACCAGCGTGATGAGACCATGCACGAGGGCGTGCGCACCAAGCAGCACAGCCTGGTGGAATGCATCAACTGTCACGTCAGCGATTCACCGGATGCAGCGCGCGTCAGCAGCGAGGAGCATTTCTGCAACAGCTGCCATAGCTATGCCGCTGTGAATATCGACTGCTTCCAGTGTCATGCTGACCGTCCCGTGAAGACCTCCGCCAGGCAGGTCATGCCGGCGGTGGCGGAATCCGGCAGTGCCAGCGTAACGGTACTTGCCATCGAGGAAACTACTCATGAGTGACCAGTCGAATTTCGATCAGTACCGACGTCGCTTCCTCAGCGGCAGCGCCGCCACCGTGGCCGGCATGGCCGTGGCACCGGGCGTGCTGCTGCATGAAATCGGCCATGCCAGGCCGGCAGACCAGCCCGTTTCCGACGACGTACGCTGGGGCATGCTGATCGACAGCAACAAGTGCGCCGAGGGCTGCGACGACTGCGTGAAGGCCTGCGACGAAGAACACGGCCTGACCGGTCACGGCCGTCCGACCACCGATGCACAGTGGATTCGCAAGGCAACCCTGAAGGACAAGCAGACCGGCTACACCCAGACGCTGCCGCTGCTCTGCCAGCATTGTGCAGAGCCGCCCTGCGTGGATGTCTGCCCTACCGGCGCCTCCTTCAAGCGGGCGGATGGCATTGTGCTGGTCGACAAGCACATCTGCATCGGCTGCCGCTACTGCATGATGGCCTGCCCGTACAAGGCTCGCTCGTTCGTGCACGAGACGCTGACGGACCAGAAGCCCTATAGCCCGCGCGGCAAGGGTACGGTCGAGTCCTGCACTTTCTGCGTGCATCGCGTGGATACGGGCGAGACGCCTGCCTGCGTCGAGGCATGTACGGCGGAGAACCATAACGCCATGGTATTCGGCGACATGCAGGATCCGTCCAGCGCAATCTCGCAGCAGCTCAAAAAGTACAACAGCCGGCAGATTCGTGCCGACCTGCAACTCAACACCGGCGTACGTTACCGGGGGATCTGATGAAACAAGTGGATTTCAGGGAAATTGAAGGTGGCAAGCCGTTCTACATGCTGGTCGGCTTCATCGGGCTTTTCATCCTTGCCGCACTGGGCGCCGCCTACTACATGGAGCACAATGGCCATTATGTGACCGGCATGTCCAACCAGATTGTCTGGGGTACGCCGCACGTGTTTGCCGTGTTCCTCATCGTCGCGGCGTCCGGTGCACTGAATGTCGCCTCTATCAGTTCGGTATTCGGGAAGACCGCCTACAAACCACTCGCGCGGCTGTCGGGGCTGCTGGCAATCACCCTGCTGGTCGGCGGCCTGGCGGTACTGGTGCTCGACCTGGGCCGGCCTGATCGCCTGATCGTTGCCATGACCTACTACAACTTCAAGTCCATCTTCGCCTGGAACATCATGCTCTATACCGGGTTCATGGCAGTTGTCGCCGTGTACCTGTGGATGATGATGGAACGCAGGATGAACAGCCTTACAAAACCCGCCGGACTGGCCGCCTTTGTGTGGCGTCTCATCCTGACCACCGGTACCGGTTCCATCTTCGGCTTCCTGGTGGCACGCGAGGCCTACAACACCGCCCTGCTGGCACCCATGTTCATCATTATGTCGTTCGCCTTCGGCCTGGCGATTTTCATACTGGTGCTGATGGGTATGTACCGCTGGTCGAACCGCCCGCTTGGCGATGCCATTCTGTACCGGCTGAAAAACCTGCTGGGCGTGTTCGTCGCCTCGGTGCTGTATTTCGTGGTCGTGTACCACCTCACCAACCTGTACATCACCGAGAACCACGGCGTGGAGCGCTTCATCCTGCTGGACGGCGGCATCTACACGAAACTGTTCTGGATCGTACAGATTGGCCTGGGTGGACTGCTGCCGCTGGTCCTGCTCTACCTGCCGGCGACCGGCAGGTCACGCGGCTGGATCGGCATTTCCTCCCTGCTGGTGATCATCGGCGGACTGGCACAGACCTATGTTCTCCTCATCGGGGGCCAGGCCTACCCGCTGGAAATGTTCCCGGGCAAGGAAGTATCCAGCAGTTTCTTTGACGGTGTGGTCGCCAGTTATACCCCGAGCCTGCCCGAGTTCGTACTCGGCATCGGTGGTGTGGCTATCGCCCTGGCCGCAACCATCGTTGGCACCCGGGTGCTGCGCTTCCTGCCCGTGAGCCTCGCTGACAGCCAGGTTGACCCGCACTACAAGGCCGGGGAAACCACCGCCTGACACGCGGTCGTGATGCCGTCAGGTCCCGTCACCTGAACGGTTCCATGCCATGTCCCGCCTGCTGATCTCGGCAGCCCACAAGTCCTCCGGCAAGACCACTGTCTCGCTGGGGCTGTGTGCTGCCCTGGCGGCCCGCGGGCTTGCAGTGCAGCCCTTCAAGAAAGGCCCCGACTATATCGACCCCATGTGGCTCGGCCGTGCCGCGGGCCGCCCCTGCCATAACCTGGATTTCCACTGCATGACGCACGCGGAAATCCTCAGTTCCGTCGGTCACCATGCCGGCAGCGCGGACATCGCCCTGATCGAGGGTAACAAGGGACTGTATGACGGGCTGGATCTGGAAGGCAGTAACAGCAATGCCGCGCTTGCCAAGCTGACACAGACGCCGGTGGTACTGGTACTGGATGCCCGCGGCATGACCCGTGGCATCGCACCGTTGATCCTCGGTAACCAGGCCTTCGACCCGGAGGTCAACATCGCCGGTGTGATACTCAACCAGCTCGGCGGCAGCCGCCACGAGAGCAAGCTGCGCGCGGTGATCGAGCACTACACGGACATCCCGGTGATCGGCGGTGTGCACCGCGACAAGGCACTGGAAATCGTCGAGCGCCACCTCGGCCTGGTCCCCAGCAACGAGGCGGATACCGCCGACACCAAGATCGCCACCATCCGTGCACTCATCGCGCAGCAGGTCGACCTCGATCGCCTGCTGGCGGTCGCGGGGGATACACCGCTTGAGTTCGCGCCGCTGCCGCTTGCATCCGCGACCGGAAAACGACCGGTTCGCATCGCTATCGCGC
>JASFOC010000106.1:0-7468 GCA_050116715.1 Gammaproteobacteria bacterium | reverse complement strand
TGTCGCGGCCGTTACTCAGCGCCGGCTGCTGCCTCGTTTGCCGGGCGATCGACCAGCTCCACGTAAGCCATGGGTGCGTTGTCACCGGCACGGAATCCTGTCTTCAGGATCCGCAGGTAACCGCCCGGGCGTTGCTGGTAACGCGGGCCGAGCTCATTAAACAGCTTGGTAACCACGTCACGGTCACGCAGGCGACTGAACGCCACGCGGCGCTTGTGCACCGAGTCCGTCTTGGCCATGGTGATAAAGGGTTCCGCGATACGCCGCAGCTCCTTCGCCTTGGGCAATGTGGTCTTGATTGCTTCATGGCGCAGCAGCGAGCAGGTCATGTTCTGGAACATCGCCTTGCGGTGTGAACTGTTGCGGTTTAATTGCCGTCCTGTCTTACGATGACGCATTTTTCGTATCCTGTCAGCCGTTGCCCATGGCGGGCGACGCTTCGTTGTCTTTGGCACCCAGGCTGGCTGGCGGCCAGTTTTCCAGGCGCATACCCAGTGAAAGGCCCTTGGTGGCCAGTACGTCCTTGATCTCGGTGAGCGACTTCTTGCCGAGGTTCGGGGTCTTCAGCAACTCGACCTCGGTGCGCTGGATCAGGTCGCCGATAAAGTAGATGTTCTCCGCCTTCAGGCAGTTGGCCGAACGCACCGTCAACTCCAGGTCGTCAACCGGACGCAGCAGGATCGGGTCGATGTCAGCCTCGGGTGTGGACGTGGCCTCTTCCTTGCTGGCCTGCAGGTCGACGAACGCCGACAACTGGTCCTGCAGGATGGTGGCGGCGTGGCGGATGGCCTCTTCAGGATCCACGGTGCCGTTGGTCTCGATATCGATAATCAGCTTGTCGAGGTCGGTGCGCTGCTCGACGCGGGCACGGTCCACGTTGTAGGACACGCGACTCACCGGGCTGAAGGACGCATCCAGGCGCAGGCTGCCGATCGGCCGACTCTCCTGCTCGTCGCCATCACGTCGCGTTGCCGGTACGTAACCACGGCCCTTGGCGACCTTCAGGGTCATCGACAGTTCACCGGCCTTGGTCAGGTTGGCGATCACGTGATCCGGGTTCACCACCTCGATGTCATGATCGAGGCTGATATCGCCGGCCGTGACCGGGCCCGGCCCCTTCTTGTTGAGTGTCAGGCTCGCCTCGTTGCGATTGTGCATGCGCAGGGCGACCTTTTTAAGGTTCAGCAGGACGTCGATCACGTCTTCCTGCACACCCTCGATGGTCGAGTATTCATGCAGCACGCCGGAGATTTCCGCGTTGACGATAGCAGCGCCCGGCATGGAAGACAGCAGGATGCGACGCAGGGCATTACCGAGGGTATGGCCGAAGCCGCGCTCCAGCGGCTCCAGTGTTACCCTGGCGTGCTTGTCGCTGACTGCCTGAACGTCGACGATACGCGGCTTCAGGAATTCGTTGACTTTTCCAAGCATGAATTAAGTCCCTCAGAAATTACTAATTACTTAGAATACAATTCGACGATGAGATGCTCGTTGATGTCGGCCGGCAGCTCGCTGCGTTCCGGACGCGACTTGTAAACACCTTCCATCTTCTTGGTATCGACGTCGATCCAGTCGGCAATCCCGCGCTGCTTGGCCAGTTCTATGGCTGACTGCACCCGCAGCTGCGCGCGGCTCTTTTCATTCACGCTGACCACGTCATTCGGCTGCACCTGGTAGGAGGGAATATTGACGCGCACACCGTTCACACTCACACCATTGTGCCGCACCAGCTGGCGCGACTCGCTGCGCGAGGAGGCGAAACCCATGCGGTATGCCACGTTGTCGAGCCTGCCTTCCAGCAGTTGCAGCAGGTTCTCGCCGGTCGAGCCCTTGGTGCTTGCCGCGCTCTTGTAGTAGTTGCGGAACTGCTTCTCGAGCACGCCGTAGATACGCCGTACCTTCTGCTTCTCGCGCAACTGGCCGGCATAGTCGGACAGCCGGGTGCGGCGCTGGCCATGCTGGCCAGGCGGGAATGGACGGTTTTCGACCGCGCACTTGGCGGTAAAGCATTTCTCGCCCTTGAGATACAGCTTGCCACCTTCGCGGCGGCACTGGCGACATTTTGAATCGGTGTACTTGGCCATGCTCTGCTTCCTTCCTAGACGCGACGTTTCTTGGGCGGACGACAGCCGTTATGCGGTATCGGCGTCACGTCAGTGATATTGGTAATCTGGAACCCGGCGTTGTTCAGCGCACGCACGGCAGACTCGCGGCCCGGACCCGGCCCCTTGACCTCGACCTCGAGGTTCTTCATGCCGTATTCCTTTACCTTCTCGCCCGCTTTTTCAGCAGCAACCTGTGCCGCGAACGGCGTGCTCTTGCGCGAACCGCGAAAACCCGAACCGCCCGAGGTCGCCCAGGAGAGCGCGTTACCCTGACGGTCAGTGATCATGATGATGGTGTTGTTGAAGGACGCGTGAATATGGGCGATTCCATCGGAAACGTCTTTTTTCACTTTCTTGCGGGTCGGTGCCTTTGCCATGCCTGAATTCCGATTGTATGTAGTATGGTTAAACTGAATGGTTTACTTGCGTATCGGGCGCCGCGGTCCCTTGCGGGTACGGGCATTGGTACGCGTACGCTGGCCGCGCAGCGGCAGACCGCGACGATGCCTGATACCACGATACGAGCCGAGGTCCATGAGACGCTTGATGTTCATGGAGACGGTACGACGCAGGTCGCCTTCAATGGTGTACTTGGCGACTTCCGTACGAATGGCCTCGATCTCGGCCTCGGTCAGATCCTTGATTTTGGTCTCGGGCTGTATGCCGCTGCTTGCGCAGATCTTGCGCGCGGTGGTACGCCCGATGCCATAGATGCCCGTCAGGGCAATCTGCGCATGCTTGTGCGGTGCTATATTAATTCCGGCTATACGGGCCATGTTAAATCATCTCCAACGCGATTCTTGATAGTGCGGCGCGAAAAGCGGGTAAGGATAGCCTTTGCCCGCCTGAAAATCAAACAAAAGGATTCTTCAGCACGGACTCAAACCCCGTCCGCACAAATAATAAAAAAATCAGTATTTCAATGTCTTGCATTCTGCTTGCGACGACTCAGCCCTGACGCTGCTTGTGGCGGCCATCCTTGCAGATGACCCGCACCACACCATTGCGTCGTATGACCTTGCAGTTGCGGCAGATTCGCTTGACGGAAGCACGCACTTTCATGTCAATACACCTCTAGATTCGACTGCGGCTAGCGCAGCACACCCGATCTGCCGTGCCCTTTCAGGTTCGCCTTTTTCATCAGGCCGCTGTACTGATGCGACACCAGATGCGTCTGGACCTGCGCCATGAAATCCATGGTCACCACGACAATAATCAACAACGACGTACCGCCAAAGTAGAATGGTACGTTCCAGTAAAGAATCAGAAATTCCGGCATCAGGCAGACCAGCGTGATGTAGACGGCGCCGGCGGTGGTCAGCCGGGTCATGACACCGTCGATATAGTGCGCGGTCTGCTCGCCCGGGCGGATGCCCGGAATGAACGCGCCGGACTTTTTCAGGTTGTCCGCGGTTTCCTTGGCATTGAACACCAGCGCCGTGTAGAAGAAACAGAAGAATACAATCGCCAGGGCGTAGAAAATAACGTACAGCGGCTGCCCCGGTGACAGGGTGGCCGAGATATCCTTCAGCCAGCCCATGCCCTCGGTCTCGCCAAGCCAGCTGCCCATGGTCGCCGGAAACAGGATAATGCTGGAGGCGAAAATCGGCGGTATCACACCGGCCATATTGATCTTCAGCGGCAGGTGGGTGCTCTGGGCCGCGTACACCTTGCGGCCCTGCTGGCGCTTCGCGTAGTTGACGGTAATGCGCCGCTGGCCGCGCTCGACAAACACCACGAAGCCCGTCACCGCCAGTGCCAGTGCAAACAGCACCAGGATGGTCATGACGTTCATTTCGCCGGTACGCGCCAGTTCCAGGGTGCCGCCGATGGCAGACGGCAGGCCGGCGACGATGCCGGAGAATATGATAATCGAGATGCCGTTGCCCACGCCGCGTTCCGTCACCTGCTCGCCCAGCCACATCAGGAAGATGGTGCCGGTCACCAGCGTGACCACCGCGGTCAGCACGAACCCCGGACCCGGGTTCATCACCAGGCTGCTGCCGGCGATCTGCTGGCCCTGCAGCGCGGTGGAAATACCGAATGCCTGCATGGTGGCCAGGCCGACAGTGCCATAGCGGGTGTACTGCGTGATCTTGTGACGCCCGGCCTCCCCGCCTTCCTTCTTGAGCTGCTCCAGCGACGGCACGGTCACCGTCAGCAGGTTCATGATAATGGATGCGGAGATGTACGGCATGATACCGAGCGCGAACAGCGACAGACGCTCCAGTGCACCACCGGAAAACATGTTGAACATTTCCAGGATGGTGCCGCGCTGCTGCTCAACCAGGGCGGCAAGCACCACCGGGTCGATGCCGGGTAGCGGTATGAAGGTACCGATACGAAACACCACGATGGCGCCAATGACGAAAAAGAGCCGCTGGCGCAGCTCTTTTATCTGCCCGATACCCGAGGCAGCACCCGATAGTTGCGAACCGATGGCCATTTAGTCCTCGACCTTGCCCCCGGCCGCCTCGATCGCCGCACGGGCACCGCGGGTGACCTGGATGCCTTTGAGTGTAACCGCCTTGTCGATGCTGCCGGAGGCGAACACCTTGACGCGCGTGATCAGACGTGACACCACGTTGGCCTGCTGCAGTGCAGCCAGATCGATGACGTCGGCATTGACCTGCGCCAGTTCGTGCAGGCGCACCTCGGCGGTGGTGCGGGCCAGGCGTGAACCGAAGCCCACCTTGGGCAGGCGACGCTGCAGCGGCATCTGGCCGCCTTCGAAGCCGATCTTGTGGTATCCGCCGGAGCGGGATTTCTGGCCCTTGTGGCCGCGCCCGCAGGTCTTGCCAAAACCGGAGCCAATGCCCCGGCCCACGCGCTTGGCGTCTGTCCTGCTGCCGGCACCGGGCTTGATGGTATTCAGGCGCATTGTCTAGTCCTCGACCCTAATCATGTAGTTGACCTTGTTGATCATGCCGCGGTTTTCCGGGGTATCATCAACCTCGACGGTATGACGGATACGGCGCAGGCCCAGGCCGGTCAGCGTGGCCTTGTGGCTTTGCAGGCGCCCGTTGGAACTCTTCGTCTGTGTCACCCTGATTTTCTTTGCAGCAGCCATGTGTTACTCCATGATTTCCGCGACTGACTTGCCGCGCTTGCTTGCGACTTCTTCCGGCGAGGTCATCTCCTCGAGTCCGCGCATGGTGGCACGCAGCACGTTGATCGGGTTGCTCGATCCGATGCACTTGGCAAGCACGTTGTGAACCCCGACAACCTCGAATACGGCACGCATGGCGCCACCGGCAATGATGCCGGTACCCTCGGAGGCCGGTTTCATGAAGACCTTGGCGGCACCGTGGCGGGCCGTGATCGGATACTGCAGGGTCCCTTCCTTGAGGTTGACCGTGATCATGTTCTTGCGCGCGGCTTCCATCGCCTTCTGGATGGCAACCGGCACTTCTCGTGCCTTGCCATAGCCAAAACCGACGCGGCCTTCGCCGTCACCGACGACAGTCAGCGCAGTAAAACCGAACTGGCGACCACCCTTAACAACCTTGGCGACGCGGTTGACCGTGACCAGCTTTTCCAGCAGTCCGTCACCCTGCACCTGTGCTTCTACTCTTGCCATAACAGGACCCTTGTCAGAATTCCAGGCCGCTCTCGCGTGCGGCATCGGCCAGCGCCTTCACGCGGCCATGATATTTGAAACCGGAACGGTCAAACGCAACACGCGTGACTCCGGCTGCCGCAGCGCGCTCGGCAATCATCTTGCCAACGACCGTGGCCGCGGCTGCGCCACCGGTCTTTTCAACATTCTTGCGGACATCGCTGTCAAGCGTGGACGCGCTGGCCACGACCTTGTCACCTTCCGGCGCAATGACCTGGGCATAGATATGCCGCGGCGTGCGATGGATACAGAGGCGCGTGGCTCCCAGCTCCTTGATGCGGGCGCGGGCGCGGCGGGCGCGACGTAAACGGGTTTCTTTCTTGTCCATGTGTTCTGCCTACTTCTTCTTGGCTTCTTTGCGGATGACCACTTCATCCGAATAACGTACCCCCTTGCCCTTGTAGGGTTCGGGTGGCCGGTAGCCGCGAATTTCCGCCGCCACCTGGCCAACCTGCTGCTTGTCGGTACCCTTGAGCAGGATCTCGGTCTGGCTCGGCGTTTCCGCCGTAACGCCTTCCGGCAACTCGTAGTCAACCGGGTGTGAAAAGCCCAGCGTCAGGTTCAGGATCCTGCCCTTGGCCTGCGCGCGGTAACCGACGCCGACCAGTTCCAGTTTCTTCTCGAAACCGTCATTAACGCCGACGACCATGTTATTGGCAACCGAGCGCGTGGTGCCGGTCAGGGCATTGGCCGCCTTCGACCCGTCACGGGCCTTGAAGATCAGTTCGCCGTTTTCGTGGGTAACCGTCACGAGACCGTGTATCTGGTGTTCCAGCGTACCCTTGGGACCTTTCACGGTCAGCTGCTGGCCGCTCACACTGATCTGGACAGCGGCGGGTACGGGAACCGGTTTGTTTGCAATTCTGGACATGACCTTATCCGCCTAGCTCACTACACAAAGGACTTCGCCACCTTCGCCGGCAGCGCGGGCCTGACGATCACTCATCACACCCTTGGAGGTCGAAACGATGGCGACACCCAGGCCGTTCTGAATGCTTGGAATATCACTCTTGCCCTTGTACAGGCGCAGGCCGGGGCGGCTGGCACGCTGGATCCTCTCGATCACGGGGCGGCCCTCGTGGTATTTCAGCACGATGGTCAGCACCGGCTTGCCGTCTTCCTCGGCGGTCGAGAAATCGCTAATGTAACCCTCGTCCTTCAGTACCTGCGCAATGGCGGACTTGAGCCGCGAGGCAGGCATGCACACCCGGGCCTTGCCGGCCGCCTGGCCGTTGCGGATACGGGTCAGAAAATCAGCTATGGGATCGGTCATCATAATCTGTTACCAGCTTGCCTTGACCAGCCCGGGGATATCGCCGCGCATTGCTGCGTCACGCAACTTGTTCCGGGAAAGTCCGAATTTACGGTAGTAGCCGTGGGGGCGGCCTGTGATGCGGCAGCGGTTGCGGCTCCGCACCGGACTGGAATCGCGCGGCAGGGCCTGCAGCTTCAGCTGTGCCTGGTAACGCTCCTCATCCGAGCTGGCCGGGTTCTTGATGATAGCCTTCAGCCCGGCGCGTTTTTCCGCGTATTTCTTCACGGCGCGTGCACGCCGGTTCTCGCGGGCAATCATGGAATTCTTTGCCATGGTCCTGTCTCAGCTCCGGAACGGGAAGTTGAACGCCTTCAGCAGGGCCCGGCCTTCCTCGTCCGTGGTTGCGGTTGTCGTAAATGTAATATCCATGCCACGCAGGGCGTCGATCTTGTCGTAGTCGATCTCCGGAAAGATGATCTGTTCGCGCAC
>JASFOC010000105.1:0-7500 GCA_050116715.1 Gammaproteobacteria bacterium | reverse complement strand
AGGAACTGTTGCGCTTGTCGATGAGCGAGCCCAGCGCAAAACCGGCCAGTGTGTTGTCGCGTTCAGCGACCAGGCAGAACTCACCGTCCGAGTGAAACAGCCCGACGGGTTCGTATTCATCCCAGGTTCGGTACAGGCTGGGCCATTTGTCTGCCGTGAACACGGCCTCGCCCAGCGCATACACGCCAGGCAGGTCCTCCAGCTCCATCTCCCGCACCTCGATATCCCCTGAGGGAGTACCCATAGTCGCTCAACCCGGTCAGATCCAAAGTGGAAAATTATAGCCGCGCGCCAACAGCGGAACAGTTTTATTTTTGAATGCCGGCAAGAATAGCGCGGGCATGCTAGTCTGCAGTGTCATTAAGGTATCGCGAAGAGGAAGGTGTGTATGCGCAAGCGGGTAATCAATCAGGCGTCTGCAGGGGGCGGCATCGATGACCGGGACTGGCTCGACCTGGCGTCGCTGGTACAGGTCGAACTGACATCGGAGGATGCGGAATATCCGGTCGAGGCGGCACTCACCACGCAGGCAGGTGCCGGCTGGCGTGCGCAGCAATCCGGAAAGCAGACAATTCGCCTGCTGTTTGACGAGCCGCACGGGATCCGCCGGATCCGGCTGGAATTTGCGGAAAATGACCGGGCACGCACCCAGGAGTTCGTGCTGCGCTGGTCCCCTGACGGCGGGGCCTCCTGGCAGGAGATCGTGCGGCAGCAGTATAATTTCAGCCCGCCGGACAGCAGCCGCGAGGTCGAGGACTACACGGTCAATATCGACGGGCTGACGCTGCTGGAGCTGACAATCATTCCGGATATCTCCGGAGGAGAGGCGCGCGCATCGCTGGCGCGGCTGCGGCTCGCCTGAGCGTCGTCCGCATCTGCGCGAAATTCATTAAACAACACCCGGCCATAACTGCCGGGTAATGAGCAAGGCGCCTGTTGGCGGGCGCCAGGCTGGGTGGCAATTCAGAATGTGGATCCGGACGACTTGCAGGCTCGAGTTTCAAATGGGGGATGCGACTCCCCTGGTCCTCATGCTGCGTCCCCGCAGCGGCATCCAGCAATGGGTTTCACGGGAATCCTATTCACTGGAACCCAGTGTACCGGTCGTTGAATACACGGATATCTTCGGAAATCTTTGCCAGCGCCTGGTGGCTCCGGCCGGGCACTTTTCCATCACTACCTCGGCCGATGTCATGACGGCGGATGCAGTGGACAAGGACCCCGGGGCCTGGTTCGTCGAGATCCAGAATCTGCCTGACGCGGTTCTCAGCTATATCCTGCCGAGCCGTTATTGCGAGTCCGACCGCTTCGGCGACCTCGCGCGCGACATCACGTCGGATGTGCAACTCGGCTACCCCCAGGTCAACAGGATCTGCGACTGGATACGCAACACGGTACGCTACACCCCGGGATCCAGTGCCTATCCCCTTTCCGCGGTCGAGGTCAATGCACAGAGTGATGGCGTTTGCCGGGATCTCGCGCATCTTGGAATCGCCCTGTGCCGCAGTATCAGCATTCCTGCGCGCATGGTCGTCGGTTACCTGTATGGACTGGAACCGATGGACATGCATGCCTGGTTCGAGGCCTATGTCGGTGGCCGCTGGTACACATTCGACCCGACGGATTATGCACTGCGCGGCGGACGACTTGCCGTGGCCTACGGCCGGGATGCCGCCGATGTGGCTGTGTATCACCAGTTCGGTCCACCGGCAATCTACAGCAGTATGCAGGTCAGCGTGGCGCTGCTGGAGGGGCCACCCCGCTGAACAGGTGCCACCCGGTGCGGGGTATCCTGGAAAAAACAGGCAGGACGGCGCGCCCTGTTCGACCAGCAGGACGACGGGGTGCTGCCGCCGGCATGCCGTTCCCGCCGGACTGGCCTGCAGGTTCCCGGTTGATCCTGAATCCTCCTTTAATACAGGGTTTCCCCGGCCTGACGGGTACCCCGCTGAATAGCCGGTTTTGCTAAGATCACGGCTTTACGCGAGACTCGATGCATGGTCCAGCTGCCCACCGTTTCCGAAGCCGATACCCGCGATGCTGTCGTGAAGACACCGCTGGATGACTACGAGCTGGTCGATTTCGGCGGCGGACGCAAGCTGGAACGCTGGGGTGAATACCTGGTGGAATCCCCCGAGCGGCTGGCGACAGGGCCGTCGCTCGACAGGAACTGGAACGCCGACTGGATCTATGTCGACGATGTCGGGGTGCAGGATCACTGGGAGCCGACCCGGAGCGGTCTGCCTGCAGAATGGCGGGTAAAGGTCGCGGGCCAGCAAGTGGTCTGCCGGCTCGAACCGCGCGGTCGCGTGGGGCTGCACGGGCGCGATATCCTCTGTGGCCAGTGGGTGCGCCAGCGCATCGAGGGTTGCTACGACCTGGATGACATCCGGGTGCTCAGCCTGTTTGGCGGCAACGGCTTTGTCTCGGCGCAGGCGCTGCTGGCCGGTGCGACTGTGGTCCATGTTGATTCCAGCGAGTTCATGCTGTCTCTGGCGCGCGCCCAGGCGGGCGCCGGCAGCATCGAGTATGTGCAGGAAAACGTAATGGATTATGTCGAGCACCTGCTGCGCAGCCAGGCGCGCTTCGACATGATCATCCTGCCGGTTCCGGTCATCGGCCACGGCCCGCGCGGGCAGATGTGGGACCGCGAGGTCGATATGGCCAGACTCGTCAAGTACCTGCCAAAACTGGTCTCGAAGCATTGTCTCGGCGTGTGGCTGTCAACCCACGGCGGTGCAAATACCTGGAAGGCCGAGGGCCTGGGGCAGTTGCTGCGCGAGGTCCTGCCTGGCTGCACCATCGAGCCACTGCACCTCGGCGTGGGCACGCGGGATGGTCGCGTGCTCTCTGCGGGTGTCGCCGCGCGCTGGTACGACGAGACCGAGTTCCTGCAGACCAGTGGCCTGCCGCTGACGGCGGCGCAGCTGGAGGCGCGGCTCGACATTCACATGATCTCCCTGGGCGCGGCCGAGGAACCCTCGCGGGCACTGGCCGGTTTCAGTCGCGAGCAACAGGACTTCGTGCTGCACTGGACCGGCATCGTGGCGCGCACCAGCTCCGGTATGGCGCTGAATTTCGTATCCCACGTTACGCCAGCCCTGCGGCTGATGGACGCCGCGGGTGTAGAGGCCTGGCTGCTGGCCTGCATGGATATCTATGACACGCGGGGACTGCATCCCGCGGTCGTGGCGTTCAGGGATGTGGAGAGTTTCGCGCGCGACTACAAGGCACGGTCGACCGGTATTGGCTTCGACGAGGTAGTCAACGTGCTGGAGATGTTCGTGCACGGCCTCAGCGGACGGCGCTTGAAGATCGAGTGTGGCGAACAGACCTACACGGATACCGAGACCCTGTTTCTGCCGGAAGCGGTGAGACGTTTTGCCGCGCGCGAGGACAACTTCCAGCTCTACAAGGTCATGGTGGTGCACCAGTGGGCGCAGACCTGGTACGGGACCTGGCGCATCGATGTGCGCGAGTCGCTGGGCCGCTACCCGGACTTCGATGCCGCGCTGCAGCGCTTTCATGCGCTGGAGACCTTGCGCCTGGATGCGCGCATTCGCAGCGCACTGCCCGGTGTGTACCGTATTATCGAACGCCTGCGCAGCGACAGTGCGGTGGAACTCGATGCCGCCTGGCAGCTGGCAGCCGCGCGGCTGGCCCGCGCGGATGCGCGTGTCGAGGACAGCCTGGCGCTGTTGCAGGAGCTGGCCGATGTGCCGCCGCCGGCACCCGCGCCCTACCAGGGCGTACTCCGGCCCGGGGCAGTCCACAAGGTCCGCACGGCGCGTATTGAAGCCGACAAGCAAGCCTTTCGCCTGCACCTGCTGCGCCTGGAAAAGGAGCTGGCGGCTGCGCAGGCGGAGGTCGAGGATGCCGCCGACGAGGTGCAGGAAGCTGCTGCAGAGCGGCGCCTGCCGTTCGAATTACGCAAGGTCGAGTCTGATGAGAACCCGGACGGCTTCGTCTACGAAATACAGCTGGACGAAAAGCCCATTGCACCACCGGACGACGTCAAGGGAACGATGGCGTCCATCTTCCAGGACCTGGGGGAAATCCCGGAGGACTACCTGTATGCCGCCGGCGACGGCGTCTATCACGCGGCGGCCATCGGAGAGCAGAATGCCGCCGACGTCTGGAAGGGGACCTACCACGAGGAAGGGGCATTTCTCTACAACGAGTGGGACTACGAACGCCAGAACTATCGCAAGAACTGGGCGGTGCTGCGTGAGCTGGAGGTGAGCCCGGTTGCTGACAGCTTTGTGCACGACACGCTGCAGAAGTACCGCGGCCTGACGGCCCACCTGCGGCGCACCTTTGAGGCGCTGCGGGGCGAGGACAAGCTGCTGAAGAAGCAGCCCTACGGCGATAATGTGGACATCGATGCCCTGGTCGAGGCCTGGGCCGACACCACCATGGGCATGGAGATGACGGAACGGCTGTTCACCAAGATGCACAAGCTGGAGCGCGACATCGCCGTCATGTTCATGGTGGATATGAGCGGTTCCACCAAGGGCTGGATCAATGATGCCGAGCGCGAGGCGCTGGTGCTGTTGTGCGAGTCGCTGGAAATCCTGGGCGACCGCTATGCGATCTACGGCTTCTCCGGCATGACGCGCAAGCGCTGCGAGGTCTACCGGGTGAAACGCTTCGACGAGCCCTACACCGATGAGGTGCGCGGACGCATCAGCGGCATCAGCCCCAGGGACTACACCCGCATGGGTGTCACCATCCGCCATCTCTGTCACCTGCTGAACCAGGTCGAGGCGCGTACCAAGCTGCTCATCACCCTGTCCGACGGCAAGCCCGACGACTACGATACCTATCGGGGTGCCTATGGCATCGAGGACACCCGCCAGGCGCTGATCGAGGCGAAGCGCGACGGCATCCATTCCTTCTGTATCACCATCGACACCGAGGCACGCGACTACCTGCCGCACATGTACGGGGCGGTGAACTACACGGTCATTGACGAGGTGCGCAAGCTGCCAGTGAAGGTCTCGGATATCTACCGCCGACTCACGACCTGAGCTGTCGACTGCGGCGTCCTGCTGCCTGCGTATGCGGTCGCCGCTGGCCGCCTGGACCTGTCTTTCAGTGAGCACGTGCCCGGATTTTTCTCTGGATTACTTCATGTTGCTGATTTTTATCAAAAAAATATCATGAGCATGATATGGGTTTGACAAATAATAAGAAAACGCTAATATAAGCAGTGTCTGTATTTCTACGACTGGACAAAGGGGTATGCGATGGATCTCGGAGGCTGGACGCTGGTTGCATGGATCGGCACTGCCGTGGCGATGCTGGTTTTTCTCAAATTCTGCCTGACCCGGATTTGCAAACTTTCCTGCGAAGACCTGTCATGCGTCAAAAACGCGGCCTGTGAGCCAAGGGATGCGTGATGTCTGTCCTGCAACCCGAACTGCAGCTTGCTGATTACAGCCTGGATGCCGCGCATTGTCGTGAATTGCTGGCCAACGGGGGGCAACTGGTCGATGTGCGTTCGCCGCAGGATTTTCAGCCCGGTGCGCTGCCCGGTGCACTGAACCTGCCACTGGCGGCGCTTTCCGTGGACCATGACTACCTCGACAGGCACGACCCGGTTATTCTCTGCGGCAACAGCCCGGTCATGTGCGAGCGGGCGGCATGCCTGCTTGCCGGATGCGGCTTCTCGCGGATCTACCACCTGTCTCTGGGGTGAAGCGTTAGCAGCACGAAGCGGGTGGTCACCTGACACGGGAACACTGCCGGCGATAGCCTGTACAGGTCCAGGTGTGCTTGTCTATGGGCCACACATCCCTGCGGATCCCGGGATGGCAGGTATCCGGGAACCGGGATGGGCGGTCTACGTTCACCCCAGGCCCTGCTGGCGGGCTTCTTCTCCACAGCCCGGACCTGTGCATGCATCAGGTCCCGGCCGTCACCCCCGCCCGTCAGGGTCCCGGTACTGGCTCAGGCTGCCCTGTCCGGGACATCCTCACCTTGCCGGCGCGGCTCGCGCCAGCCGAGTATCATGACCGTGAGTGCCGGCAGGAAGGTCAGGGTGACGAAGGCCGTGCCCAGCAGGCCGAACAGCACGATCACCCCGACGCCGCGGTAGAGCTCGGTTCCCTCGCCGGGCAGGAGCACCAGCGGCGCCAGCCCGCAGACGGTGGTCAACGTCGACATGGCAATCGGACGCAGGCGGGTTTCGACGGCATCGCGCACCGCTGCCTGGGCGTCCATGCCGGCGTTGCGGACATTGGTCATCGCCTGATGCACGATCAGGATGGGGTTGTTGACCACCGTGCCCATCAGGATCAGGAATCCGAGCATGGAAATCATATCGAATGGCTGGTGGAAACCGCCCATTCCGGCCAGGGTGGCCAGCTCCCCTGCGGCGTTGAACAGCCACAGCCCGACGATGCCCCCGGCCACGCCCAGCGGTATGGTGAGCATGACCAGCAGGGGATAGCCCCAATGGGTGAAGATCGCGACCAGCAGCAGATAGATGATGACCAGGGCGACGAGGTAATTACCGAACAGGGCCTCGCGCGTCGCCTGCAGCTGGTCGCTGGCCCCGGAGATATCCACATCGATGCTGGCGGGGATGGCGCCCGTGGCCTGCAGGTACCCCACCACGTCCTTGCGCACGATATCCACCCCGGTCTCCAGGGCGACGTCAGCGGGCGGAATAATGTTCAGGGTGACGGTGCGCCGTCCGTCGAGGCGGCGGATAGTGCTGGTGTCGACGGTTTCCACGATCCGCGCCAGCGACGACAGCGGCACGCTGGCGCCGCTCGGTGTGTAGACGGGCAGTTGCGAGAGTTGGTCGAGGCTGGCGCCGGTGCCGACGTCGCTGTAGAGATAGATGTCGATCTTGTCGTCGTCAAGGAAGAACTCGTCGACGAATGCCCCGTCCGTCAGCGCCGCCACTGCGAAACCGACATCCGCGGCGCTCATGCCCACCTCCGCGGCACGGTCCCAGTCGGGCCGGACCTCGACCAGCGGCTGTGACAGCGACAGCGTGGGCGGGTCAGCCTGGATGCGCGGCTGGTCAAACACCGCCTGCGCGCGGCGATACGCCGCGGTGGCGACGGCATAGACTGCCGCGAGATCAGGGCCGGAAATATCCAGGTTGACGCTGCGTGTGCCCCCGTCATTGCTGGTGATGATGGAGCCCCGCGTCGCGAAGGCCCGCATTCCCGGATACTGCTCGTACTTGAGTGTGATGGCCCGCATCAGCGGCTCGATGTGGGCCGGATCCTTGGGCTGGGCGATGATGCGGATGCGCTGCGGTTCGATGCCGAGGTTGAGATAGGCAAAGGCCGGCACGTCACTCTCGCCTGACGCGAAGCGCTGCGGCGAATCTTCCAGGAAGGGCAGGAAATAGGCATGCAGCTCCCCGGCGATATCCGCCATGGTCTGCAGGTTGTAACCCGGGGGGGCGTGCATCGAGGCGAACACCTTGGGTTCTTCACCCTCGGGCAGGTACTCGGCCGGTGGTGTCAGCCAGACGAT
>JASFOC010000104.1:0-7516 GCA_050116715.1 Gammaproteobacteria bacterium | reverse complement strand
GCAGCAGGTTACGCAGCACCGCAACGGCCTCGTGGCCATCTTCGGTTTTGGAAAACTTGCCTCCCGGTTGCACCAGGTGAGCATTGCCATGGGTCACGTTGCATCCACAGGTATCACACATCAGGCATCTCTCCTCATTGCCGCTGGCATTTTCACAGGCCAGTGCCGTTCAATTGATCGTTGTGTCCGCCAGTATTCCGGCAGGCGTATTCCGCACCAGTTCCACGTGTGTCAACAGCATTTCATCGCCGCTGACCAGTTCGGTATGCCAGTCTCCGCAGTTGCCGCAGACCAGGTTCGCGACTTCCGCCCCGGTCTCCTGCCCGCACTCACGGCAGCTGACCCTGACCGGCAGGGGGTCGATCAGCAGGCTGGCGGTTGCCGCGATGCTGCCGGCCCGGGCCAGCTGGAAAGCCTGCTGCAGCAACTGCGGTTCCACCCCCGACAGGGGGCCGATAGCAACCCGTACCTGGACGACCTGCAAGGCGTCTTCCTCGCGGGCCAGCGCCTCGACCTGTTCGATCAGTGCCTGGCAGATCGACAGCTCATGCACTGCTGTCCCCTGCCAGCATCTGGTCGTAGAGTTCCCAGGCGGTCCGTGCCTCCTGCTGGCTTATCTTCTGTATAGCATATCCCACGTGGACGACCACGTAGTCGTCGACCTGGAAGTCCTCGTCCTGCAGCATGAACAGGCTGACTTCGCGGTGTACACCCTTGGCCTCGCAGTTCGCCACGAAGCCCTCGATTGATTTGATCTGCATCGGAATGCCAAGACACATGTCGATTTTGCCTCGCCGGTTATACCAACTTGATTTTTCCAGAAAAACCGTCTTTATTTAAGCCTAGTCAATCGCACATGAAATTGACAGAGATCAATAGCGGGATGCGTCACCTGTTGTAGTGTCAGTCTGGAATCGAGTGGGGAGCACAAACTTTGGACAATCATACGCTGGTTCTGGGCATCGGGAACACCTTGCTGTCAGACGAAGGTACCGGCGTCCACATGCTGGACTACCTGCGCGAGCACTTCCCGGATCTGCCAGGGGTCAAGTATCTGGATGGCGGGACATTGAGTTTTACCCTGGCGGCCTGGATCGAGGAGGCTGCCAACCTGATCGTGGTGGATGCGGCGGAGTTGCAGGCGCAAGCGGGTACGGTGCAGGTCTTCCGGGGCGAGGCGATGGATCGCTTTGCCGGCAAGGTCAAGCGCAGTGTGCACGAGGTCAGTCTCGGTGATCTGCTGTCGATCGCCCATCTCACCGGAACGCTTCCAGCGAACCGGGCCCTGATCGCCATCCAGCCGAAGCTGGTTGAGTGGGGATCCAGCCTGAGCGATGCGGTTACACATGCCTTGCCGGGTGCCGCGCAGCAGGCAGTTGACCTTCTCATGGAGTGGCAGACAGGAACGGCAGGACAGGGCGCGTCCGGTTTGCAAACACAGCACGGCTAACAGCGCACCGGGGGACAGGGCGATGCAGAACAGGATACTGGTACCGGTCGATGGCAGTGAATCAGTCGCGGAGATCCTCCTTTATGTGACCTCGATTACCCCGCGTTCCGACACCCATATTACCCTGCTGCATGTGCTGCCGCCGGCGCGCGAGGTGAGCCGCGGCAATACCCATGCCGACGAAATCCATGATGCGCTGACGCGCGACGGCTGGAAAGTGAGCCGCGAATTGCGCATGGGCGATCCGGTTGATGAGATCGTCAAACTGGCACTGCTGCTGCCCGCGACCATGCTGATAATGTCGACGCATGGCCGTTCCGGCCTGGAACGGATACGCGAAGGCAGCGTGACCGAGCAGGTGGTGAAGCAATCACCCTGTCCGGTCTTTATCCTCCACACCACACGGCCGGAGACGACCGGGAACAAGGGTGCTGCGCTTTTCAGGCGCATCCTGGTGCCGCTCGACGGCACACCGACCTCCGCGGCCATCCTGAAATGCGTGGAACGCTTTGCCAAGTTCCATGATTCCGATGTCATCATCTTTCATGACGAACTGGAGCACCCGGATGTGCCCGGCAAAAAGTCGGCAATCAGGGAGGTCATTGAGGATCAGAGCGTTGCGCTGGCGAATACCGGTCTGAGTGTTTCCCTTGAAATGTCCACCTACCGCCATCCTATCCGGGAGATTCTCAACCGGATCGACGAGCTGAAAATCAACCTCGTGGCCATGGCGACCCACGGCGAGACCGGAGAGCGGCGGGCGCTGGACGAGTCGGTGACCGCGGAGGTCATCCGGCATGCGAACTGCCCGCTGCTGGTGTGGTCGGCGGACCCGACCTGCCACCCCGCGGACGAGCACCAGGACCGCTGATGAACGACACCGGGTCATCGGAACTGCGCGTGGAGGCGGGCGAGCAGCTGACCTTCAACGTGGAGCCGCTGCTGCACGAGATTCGCCATGGCCTGACACGCTTGCTGGAAAGCGCAGTGGCCACCACCATCGACCTGCGCAGCATTCCGCTGGCACCGGGCGAGGAGGCGCGGATTCTCAGAGAACTGGGTACGGGCGAGGTCCAGGCGCGCATGTCTGCGCTGGGTCCCAGTGACATCATGGAAACGCAGTTTCCCGGTGTGTGGCTGGTGACGCACTACAATAGTGAGAACGAAGTGGTCGGCAAGTTCATCGAGGTCTGCGAGATGCCGCAGATACTCAAGGCACAGGCGGAGGATATCCGCGATGGCCTGGCGCAACTGACAGCGCGACTTGCCTGACACGGGAACGTAACGGGTAGACAGGAGACGACGACATGTCGAACGAAAAGACTCTGGGTGAAGTGCTGCGGCAGCAGGGTATTACCCGGCGCGGCTTTCTGAAATTCTGTGCAGCGACCGCATCGCTGATGGCCCTGCCGCCAGCTATGGTGCCGAGGATTGCAGCGGCGCTGGAAAATGCGCGCCGCCCCTCGGTGATCTGGTTGTCTTTCCAGGAATGTACCGGTTGTACCGAGTCGCTGACCCGCTCGCATTCGCCGACGATCGAGGGGCTGATTTTCAATGCCATTTCCCTGGACTACCACCACACCCTGCAGGCCGCGGCCGGTACGCATGCGGAGCTGGCGCGGGAAAAGGCGATGGAAGAGAACTACGGTAATTACATCCTCGTGGTTGACGGCTCGATTCCTACAAACAACATGGGCTATTCCACTATTGCCGGTATCAGCAACAGGGAAATGCTGGAAGAGGTCGCCAAGGGCGCTGCAGCCATTGTTTCCGTTGGCACCTGCGCGGCATTCGGCGGTATTCCCCACGCCAATCCGAATCCGACCGGGGCCGTGGCGGTCACGGACATCATCAAGGACAAGCCGATCATCAACGTCCCGGGTTGTCCGCCCATCCCGGTCGTGATTTCAGGGGTACTCGCCCATTTCCTCACCTTTGGCGTCATCCCCGAACTCGATGCACTGGGCCGACCGCTGGCTTTCTATGGCAAGAGCATCCACGACCGCTGCTACCGGCGACCGTTCTATGACAAGGGGCTGTTTGCAGAAACCTTTGACGATGAGGGTGCAAAGCTGGGCTGGTGCCTGTACAAACTGGGCTGCAAGGGCCCGACCACCTACAATGCCTGCGCCACCACCAAGTGGAATGAGGGCACCAGTTTCCCGATCGAGTCCGGGCATCCCTGCCTCGGTTGCTCGGAGCCGGATTTCTGGGATGGCGGTGGCTTCTACAAGGCCATCTCGATGCCGACCGAGGACCTTACCCGCACGGCCGTGTATGCCATTGGCGCGGGCGCCGCGGCGGGTGTCGCCCTGGGGGCCGCGAACCGGGCGCGCAAGGCGCGGGCGGTGAAGACGCATGAAAAAGTCACTATTGATGACCTCGAAAAGGACAGCTGAACATGACTGAAACAGAGCTGTTGCTATGGGCGCGCGGGCCGGCCCTGCAGGTTGCGACAATCATCTTCCTGCTCGGCATCCTCGTCCGCATCCTGGAAATCCTGGTACTGGGCCGCAAGGCAAACCTGGCAGAGGCGCGCGGTTCGGCCGTGGCCGGCGGACTGCGCACCATCGTGTCGCGTTCCTTCCCCGACAGCGGCACGTTGCGCCGCTCCACCTTCAATGTCGTGGCCGGCTACGTGTTTCACGTCGGGATCTTCGTCGTGCTGTTCCTGTTCGCACCGCATATCCTGCTGTTCCAGGATGTGCTCGGCTTCGGCTGGCCGTCGTTGCCGACCCAGATTATCGATGCCACCACCATCGTCACCATCATTGCGCTGCTGGCCGTGCTGGTGCACCGGGTGCAACACAAGGTGATGCGCTACCTGTCGCGTTTCCAGGACTACCTGGTCTGGTTCGTGACGACGCTGCCGCTGGTGACCGGGTACCTGGCATTCCATCGCATCGGGCTGACGCCCGCCACGCTGCTCGCCATCCATATTCTCAGTGTCGAGTTGCTGATGGTAGTGTTTCCGTTTACCAAGCTGATGCACGCATTCACCCTGTTCATGGCGCGTTACTACAATGGGGCCATTGCCGGCTATCGGGGGGTGAACTCATGAGTGCCTCATTCAAGCGTGGTATCCATGCCCTGAAGGAACAGATTGATGCGCCGGTCGCTGCCTTCTTCAGCAGCTGCGTGCGCTGCGGACTGTGTGCCGAGGCCTGCCTGTTCTTCACCGAGACGCACGATCCGAAATACACCCCCATCAACAAGGTGGAGCCGATGCGTCGCATCTGGCAGCAGGAATACAGTTTCTGGGGCAAGCTCGCCAGTGCGCTCGGCCTCAGCAAGCCGGTAACCGACGCGGACCTGACCGACTGGGAAACGCTGGTGTACGACAGCTGTACCCTGTGCGGGCGCTGTTCCATGGTGTGCCCGGTAGGCAATGACATCGCCTACATGATCCGCAAGATGCGCGAGGGTATGGCGGCCTCCGGGCATGCGCCGGAAGGCCTGATCGGTGCGACCCAGCGTGCGGTTACCATCGGCAGCCCGATGGGTGTGAAGCTGCCCGCCCTGGAGGCGCAGATCCGGCACGTGGAAAAGGATCTGGGTTGCACCATTCCCGTGGATGTCGAGGGAGCCGACTACATGCTGCTGCTGTCTTCCATGGAGATCATGAACTTCCCGGAATTCATCGATGCCGTTACCCGGATCTTCCGGCATGCAGGGATCTCCTGGACCATTTCCAGCGAGGCATTCGAGGCGACCAACAGCGGCATCCAGATCGGGGTGTCGGACATCGCCGCCGAGCTGGTGGAGCGCATTGTCAAGGCCGCTGACAAGCTCAAGGTGAAATACGTCATCAGCCCCGAGTGCGGCCACGCCTATATGGCGATCCGCTGGGAGGGGCCGAACCTGATCGGGCGGCCCTACGGCTTCAAGGTCGTGCATATCCTGGAGCTGCTGGACGAACTGCGCGCCTCGGGCCGCCTGCAGACCAGCGGCAAGGAGACACAGCGCCTGACCTACCACGATCCCTGCCAGATTGCACGGCGCGGCGGCGTGGTGCAGCAGCCGCGCAACCTGCTGCATGCGGTTGCGGCGGACTTGGTCGAAATGCCGGAAGCCGGCACCATGAACTGGTGCTGCGGTGCCGGTGGTGGAGTGAGTGCCAACGAGCGCGCCGACGAGATCCGCCTGAAGGCCTTCAATCGCAAGAAGAAACAGCTGGACGAGATCAAACCTGATGCCCTCGTGTCCGCCTGCTCCAACTGCCGCATTCAGCTGGAGGACGGGCTGGAGGAAAACGAGATGGATATTCCGGTGCTGAGTCTGACGGAAATCATCGCCGAACACCTGGTTGACAGGGAGAAGAACGAAGGTCAGGAGCCATGACAGAGATAAGCAATGACAGAGAATTCCGCGCAGCGCTGGACCGTCTCGACGCCGGCGAGCAACGCCTGGTTGCCGCTGCGTTCGCAAACAGCGTGCTGCACCTGTGCACGGACGAGCGCATCGCGCGGGTGCTGGAGGTCGCCGGAGATCCCGGGGCCTCCGACAGTGCGCTGACAGAGGCACTGAAGACGGCGAAGGCAACCACCTTCGACTGTCACACGCGTTGCGGTGCCGAGGGTGACTGGCTCGAGCAGGCTGGCTATTTCGTGGCGCGGGCTGCAGTGGCGGCACTGACGCCGCTGGGACAGATGCCCGGCGGCGTGGCATGGCAGGCCGCCATGAGCGCACGCATGGCGGAAACATCAAAATCGATCGTAACCGGTGAAAACACAGCCGGGCAGGAAAGCGAGAACCAGTACCGCCTGTTGGCCGGGTTCCTCAATTCATAACAGAGACTACGCATCATGACTGAACGTATTGTTGTTGATCCGATCACTCGTATCGAGGGCCATTTGCGCATCGAGGCGCAGATGGAAGGCAATCGTATTGCACAGGCGTACTCGGCCGGCACCATGGTGCGCGGCATCGAGATCATCCTGCAGGGCCGGGATCCGCGTGATGCCTGGGCCTTTGCGCAGCGTATCTGTGGCGTGTGCACCCTGGTGCACGGGCTGGCGTCCATCCGCGCGGTCGAGAACGCACTCGACTACAGCATCCCGCCCAATGCGCAGCTGATCCGCAATCTCATGAACGGCGCGCAGTACATCCACGACCACGTGATGCATTTCTACCACTTGCATGCACTGGACTGGGTTGACGTGGTTTCCGCATTGAGCGCCGACCCCAAGGCGACCTCGGAACTGGCGCAGTCGCTCAGCAGCTACCCCAAGTCATCCCCCGGCTATTTCGCCGACATGAAGAAAAAGCTGAAAGACTTCGTCGAGTCTGGCCAGCTGGGCATCTTCGCGCAGGCCTACTGGGGGCATCCGGCCTACAAGCTGCCGCCGGAAGCCAATCTGATGGCGGTTTCACACTACCTGGAAGCACTGGCCTGGCAGCGCGATGTTGCCAAGCTGCATGCCATCTTCGGCGGCAAGAACCCGCATCCGAACTTCGTGGTGGGCGGTGTCCCCTGTCCGATCGACCTGAATTCCGACTCCGCCATCAATTCCAAGAAGCTGGCGCAGGTGCAGGAAATCATCGACAAGATGAACAGTTTCGTGGATCAGGTGTACATCCCCGACCTGCTGGCGATTGCCGGTTTCTACAAGGACTGGGGCTCGCGTGGCGAGGGTCTTGGCAACTTCCTGACCTACGGCGACTTCCCGGAGAAGGGCATGAACGATCCGGCCACCTTCCTGATCCCGGCGGGGGCGATCCTGAACCGCGACCTGTCGACTATCCACGAAGTGGACATGACCGCGACCGACGAGATCCAGGAGTACGTGGCGCGTTCCTGGTACGATTACCAGGGCGGCAAACAGGCAGGGCTGCACCCCTACGACGGCGAGACCAGTCTGAAATACGACGGCCCGCCGCCGCCGTATGACTATCTCGACGTGGACCAGTCCTATTCCTGGCTGAAATCGCCGCGCTGGAAGGGCCATGCCATGGAGGTCGGTCCGCTGGCGCGCGTACTGATGCTCTACGCCAGCGGGCACGAGCAGACGAAGGAACTGGTCAGCATGACCCTCAACACGCTTGATGTGCCCGTCGATGCACTGT
>JASFOC010000103.1:0-7595 GCA_050116715.1 Gammaproteobacteria bacterium | reverse complement strand
AGGTAAGCGAGCGCCCCGATGACAAGCAGGGGCCAGGCACGCTTCACAAGTCCGTGGCCTGCAAGGTCAGCCGGGCATCGACCCGGCCGGCCGACTCGGTGCGTTCCAGGGTGGCGTTGTCGACCAGAATTCCGTGGGTGGAATTCAGGGTGGTGAGCCATTTGACCAGCACGTCAAAAGGCGCGCCATCCAGCCAGACGCGCACACTGTCGCGGCCTTCGGGTTCAACCCGCTTGAGTTCCGCACCAAGTCCACCGGCACGTGCAGTGCTGTCGGTCACCGCAAGCAATGATCGCCCGCCCAGGCCGACAGCTGCCGTGCCACCGCTGCGCTTGAGCTCGGCAAGCTGCTGTGCACTGCGCTGCATCCATGCTGCGGTATCCCGCTGCTCGGCAACGCTTGCCTTCAGGCTGTTGTAACCTGAACGTACCGGTAACCAGACCAGGACAATGACCAGGAACACGGCCAGCAGTGCCGATCCCGCCATGACCAGCAACCGCTCTCTTTGATCGAGACCTTCAAACCAGGCCCTCATGAACCTGCTCCCTGGATGCGCAGGCGACTCTGCACCCGCTGATCAGCGCCGGTCGTCGCCGACTGGATATCCACCGAGAGTTTGCCGGTCTGCGACAGGCTCTGCTTGAGGGTATCCAGCAACTGCAGGTTCGACACCGTCAGGTCGACATCAAGACGCCCCGCGCGAAAGGTGATGCCCTGGACTTCCACGCCCTGCATATCCTTGAAAACGGTACCGGACCTTGCCAGCAGTCCCAGAAAGCCCCCGCCGCTATCCTGGCTGCGCAGCACCTGGTCCAGGTGTTGCTGCATCTGAACCCGTGGATTGACGATTCGCGACACGCCTGGCATTGCTTTCCTGAACGAATCCTCTATTTCCGCGCGCAGGCGGTCGCTCTCGCTGTTGAGGCGGACATAATCGACCCCCATCACCATGACACTGACCAGCACCCCGGCGAGTAGCAGGGCCACTGAGGTACGCCAGGGCCGTAACAGACGCTGCCATTCCCCGGTGCGGCTGAAAGCGCCCTGCAGCAGGTTGACGGCACTGGCATCGAGTCCCCTGGCAAAAATCGTCAGCGGGTCGCCTGCAAATTGCTGCACCTGGGTTTCCGCCGCATAGGCATCGGTATCCGGCAACGGGCTGTGCTCGCGCAACAACAGGCGCAATACCGGCAACGGCGCGTCTTCATCGCGGGGTGCCGCCGCCAGCAACAGGCCCAGATTCTCGCTGTCCACGACGTACCCGGAAAACGGCCCGCTGCGTACCAGTGCGATCTCGCCATCCAGCAATACGGTGATTTCGTTTTCCGCTGCAGGGATAGCCTGCAACTCTGAAACAACCTGCTGGACGTCGAGACCTGCTTCGGCCACAGCGTCCATCAGCCCCTGCATGTAGTCACGACTGATGACAACGACCGGCAAGGCGCCATCAGCCAGTGGCTTGCCCACGGCAAAGTGCAGGTTTTCGACTTCGTCGGACAGCTGTTCTTCCAGCGCGAAGGGAACAGCACGCAGCAGCTTCTGCCGGTTGCGCCCGGGAATTTTCACCTGGCTCAGCAGGCATTCGGTCCCGGGAACCAGCACCGTAACGCGCAGGCCGCCGGCCTCAGCGGCAGCATTCGCCAGGGAACCTGCGTGGATGCTCCCTTGCGGGCTGGCGTCATCACCCAGCCGCAACCAGCGCCAGGCGTCGTCCTTGATGGAATCAGGCCTCAGCAACAGGGTATTACGCATTATCAGTCCCTTGTCCCATGGTGTGCGATATCCTAGCAGAAATTCTTACTGAAAATACGGACTTGTCCCGCAACACATGCGAGCAAAGGCATTCAGGGCAACAGGCGCCGGGTACGCACCCGGTAACTCACCGTCAACACATTGCCATTGCGCTGCAGACGACTCTCGAGTTGCGCCTGGCCACGGCCAATCCGTACATCCGTGAGAACATTGAACCAGCCACTCTTGATGTCCACATCGACATCCAGCTGCAGACCGGCAAGCGCGTCCAGCGCGAGGAAGGTCTCCAGCTGCGCGAAACCCTCCTCACCGCGGGCCTCAACGATCTGCTCGGCATCGATCGCGCCCATGTCCGCATGCAGGGCCTGCAGCACCAGAGGGCTCGCGGTATTGACATTCAGTGCGGTCGGCGCCGGCAGGGCGGTAATGTATGGCGCCAGCAAGGCGATAATTTCCGGGCTGTATCCCTTTACCAGACGCAATTCGCTGATGCTGACGAGGGGACGGTTTGCGGCGCGGTAGGGCGGGTTCTCCAGCAGGTAGATGTCATCCTCGGCACCGTCGGGAAATGTCGCATTGATATCGACATCGATCCAGTCCAGCAGCGCAATCGCCAGTCCGGGCTCAATGTCAAGCAGGCCCAGCAGTCGCTTGAAGTACGCCAGATCCGGCTCACTCGGCTTGCCGTCCGGGCCGACCAGGTTGTTTACATTGAAACGTCCCTGCAGGTCTTCGATGCGCCCGCTGACAAAGCCGCCCTCAACCGAGATCGGCGGCAAGGCAGTTGCCCAGTCCTCTGCCAGGGTATCAACCGTACTGTCCTCGGCATCGCGGCGCAGGATCACCTCGGCCCAGCTTTCCGCAGCCAGGGCATAGGCATAGGCCTGTTCCCCGTGCAGGAGGTTGCCGGTACGACGCACATCGACCTGCAGGCGCGTCGCCATGGCAACCGCGGCAACCGTCGCCAGGCTGACAACCAGCAGGGCCGTGACCAGCGCGACACCGCGCTGGTCACGGCAACGAGACAACCCCGGGGCCGTCATTCCGGCAACCGAAACAGCCATACCAGCGGCCCGAATCTTTCATGCTCGAGGGTGACCTCAACCGCCCGCGGCAATCCCGCCCCGGGAACATTGACCTCGGCCACAGCCAGCGGGTTCGGCCAGCGCTCCTGCCACTCGTTATTTGCGGAAAGGTAGCGGATAGTCATCTCCTCGACATCGCCGACCAGGACCTGTCGCTGGGGCTCGCTGTCCTGGGCTCGATCGAGCACCGCCCAGCTGTAACGCACCAGTTGCCGGTCCTCGAAGGCATAGCCCACGCGCTGCAGGCTGCTGCGCAGGCGCCCGGCCGGGTTGCTCCAGCCCCCCCGTGTCAGTTGCAGTGCATCGTCGCCGGTTAGTGCCGGCTGCTCGTCACCGTATTCATCGCGGACAGGACGCGGCACCACCTGTTCGATATCCCGCTGCATCAGCAGGTAAACCTTTTGCATCTCGGCGAGTGCATCGGCCTGGATTTCCGTTGCGGCCTGCGTGTTCAGGACCACTTTCAGCCCGTTGTATGACATCACCGCTATCAGGCTGAAAATGGCCAGCGCCACCAGCAGCTCCAGCAGGGTGAAGCCTGCTGCTGGCCGGGTTGTGCTCCGCGTCCTCATGAGGCCGGCTGCTGCAGGAAGCCGCTCAGGACAGAAACCGGTTCTTCATCCTCGGCATCGAGCAGGAATACCTCTACATCCAGGCGCCGCAGCTGTGCCTCGTCCGTCTGGGAAACCCGTGCCAGCCAGCGCCATTCCTGGCGACCCATTTCCTGGGTTCCCTTGCGTTCACCGACCTCGGGCCAGGCATTCTCGACCTGGAACTGCACCAGCACATTGCGGGCAACCCAGGTTGCCAGGGTACGGTCGCGCAGCCAGGCGTGATTGCCGACATAGTCGCCCGTGGCCTTGATGACTGCACCCATCGCAATCGCCAGCACCGCAAGTGCGATCAGCACCTCCAGCAGGGTAAAGCCCCGCTGTCTGCGCGACCTCACCATGTCGTTTCCGTCTCCCAGGTCACCTTGCCCAGCAGCGACGCACTCAGGTGATAGCGGGTGTTGCTCTGGGGTGACTGCAGGGTGGCGGAAAACGGTGTCATTTCGCCGCTGGAAAGTATGTAGACCTGCGGTGTCAGGGTTTCCTCGTCTTCCTTGTCCGCGGCGGCCAGCCCCGGCGAGTCGCCGTTCACTTCCAGTCGAATCTCGATATCCGCCGGCAGGCTGCGGGACTGCAGCAGGCGGTCCTCTTCCTGCGCCTGCCACCGGTCACCGCTGAGGATCAGGAATTCGTAGCCGGTATCGCTGAAATGCACCGCCATTTCCTCACCCCGCAGCACGGCCTCGTCACTGACCAGTTCGAGCAGCGTCCCCAGGCGCCGGGTTTCCTGCTCCATCAACTCCGCCAGGTCATCACCACGCAGCGACAGCATGGCGAAACTGAAGATGATCCCGACCAGCACCAGGACGACCAGCAGTTCGAGCAGCGTGAAACCGGATGACCGCCCTGCTGCCAGCGCCGGCGAACTCCGCATGATGCCTACTGCAACGTCCAGTTACCGATGTCGTCGTCGCTGGGCTGCTGATCCGGACCCAGCGAGAAGATATCGACGGCACCATGCTGGCCCGGGCTCAGGTACAGATAGGCCTGTTTCCAGGGATCAAGCGGCAGCCGGTCGATGTACCCGCCGGCCTTCCAGTTGGGTGGTTCAGGTGAAGACGGCTTTTCCACGAGCGCCTCAAGTCCCTGATCCGTGGTGGGATAGACGTAATTGTCCAGCTTGTAGAGATTGAGGGCCGCTTCGAGGGCACGGATATCCTGCCGCGCCTTGGTGATGCGTGCCTGGTCCGGACGATCCATGACCTTGGGCACCAGTATCGCTGCAAGAATACCGAGGATCACGACAACAACCATGACCTCTATCAGGGTGAAACCTTGTTGCCTGCTCTGTGTACGTATCATCATTATCAACCTGGCGTGTGTGCGACCATGCCCGCGGCATGGCGAAGACCACCTATTCTAATAGGTTTTGACTGCGGGTAAACAGACAGGACAGCAATCTGTGACGGGTTTGAGATGACGGTATCGGCCTGCCTGTCATCCGTGCCGGTCAGCGGCCTGCAGCCAGACTGGGTTCAGGAGGCCTTGTCCAGCGCCAGCTGGTTCCGCACCTTGAGTGCATAGAGATGGCGCTCCGCATCCACCAGATGCTGGCCCCAATGCAGGCGGTAGGTCGACTGCCATGCCTGTGCGGCCCTGTGCGGCCAGGCTTCGTCCACCAGTTCCAGACCGTGCAGCAGATCGAAGTAGATATCGGTAAGGTCATCGGCAAGACTGCCTGACATGTGGATATCCTCGGGTGCGGCGTCAAATTCGAGCCAGTAGCTATCCCGTTCCCCCAGGGTCTTGCGCAGGCGGCTGTAGAGTTCAAAGCGCTCGTCCAGATCCACGCTGTCCAGAGGCGCATCGCCGGTATCGTAGCTGTTCAGGGCGGTTACCGCCGCGTGCAGGCGCGGCATGATTTCATAGAGCATTTCCAGCCAGTTGCCGGGGGCACGGCCGGTCCGGTCAATCAACTGACAGTAAGCATCAGCAACAGCAGTCATTTCGGACAATGTTTCGGTAAAGCTGCTCACAATCAGACTCCGCCGGTTGTTAGCTCACAGTGCACAGGCGGCATGCCACCGGGACACCCGGGAAACCTCCTGGCTTACAACTTTCAGTATCAGTTTAGTCAAAAACACCGGATGTGCCGCATCAGACTTCGACCATTTCGAAATCTTCCTTGCCTGCCCCGCATTCAGGACAGACCCAGTTCTCGGGGATATCCTCCCAGCGGGTCCCCGCCGGAAAGCCCTCTTCAGGCAGTCCCTCCGCTTCGTTATAGACAAACCCGCAAACCACGCACATGTATTCCTTGTATGCACTCATGCTCTTCTCCCCGGCTGCTGTGACAACACTTCAGTTAAACCGGGCCATTGTACCGCCGTAAGCCGCAGCCGACATACCCTGGCAGCGCAGCGGCGTTCGCGGCCGCCAGCGGCTTTGCTTAGGCCGGGTTTTCTCATTACTCTATGCACATGAGCAGAATTCCTGTGGTGATGACCTTTTCCGGCCACGACCCGAGCGGCGGTGCCGGCGTGCAGGCCGATATCGAAACACTGGCAAGCCAGGGGTGCCATGCCACCCCGGTCATTACTGCGATTACCGTGCAGGACACGCGAGATGTTGTTGATTTTGCTATCCTTGATGCTGCCCATATCATTACCCAGGCACGGGCTGTGCTGGAAGACATGCCGGTCGCGGCATTCAAAACAGGGATGCTTGGCAGCGTCGAAATCGTGGAAGCGATTCACAGCATCCTGCAGGATTATCCGGAGATTCCCCTGATTCTCGACCCGGTACTGGCCACCGGACAGGGAACCAGCCTCGGGCAATCCGGTCTGCTGGAGGCAATCAGGATCCTGTTGCTGCCCCATACGACGGTAATCACCCCGAACAGCCAGGAAGCGCGACTGCTGGCACCGGAAGCCGACACGCTGGACGCCTGCGCCCTGGCCCTGCTGGACCTCGGTGCCGAATATGCCCTGGTCACCGGCACCCATGAAAGAACACCACACGTTATCAACAAGCTCTACCAGGGCCACAAGCTGCTGGAATCATTCACCTGGGAGCGATTGCCACACAGCTATCACGGCTCGGGATGCACGCTGGCTGCCTGCATCGCCGGACTCATCGCGCATGGGCTGGACCCGTTCCAGGCCGTCCATGAGGCACAGGATTTTACCTGGCATGCCCTGCAGGCGGGTTATCGTCCGGGCATGGGTCAGCACCTGCCGGAACGGATGTTCTGGGCAAAACAGGAAGATTAGGACAGATCCAGTCTTATCAAAGACTGATATCATGGCCACGGAATCCACGGAAGAACACGGAAAGATAAGAATAAAATGGCGAAGCTCTGATTAATCGTCATTCCGGCCGGATCGCAGCGGATGCCTGGAATCCATTTATATTGCCAATCAGTTACTCCCGGAATATACCGGATAGACGAAAGATGGATTTATCAAAGATTCTTTATCTTTCCGTGTTCTTCCGTGGATTCCGTGGCCATAGACAAATTCTGAACCCTGCTTGACAGGCCAGATCCGTCAGCTTGAATCTGAAAAAGATTAGATGAGTGCACCTTCTCTGCCACGCGGCCTGTATGCCATTACCGACAGTCGGCTGATACCTGCCGGCGAACTGACACAGCGGGTATCCCTCGCCATCGCCGGGGGAGCAGCCATGATCCAGTACCGCAACAAGGGCCCGGCGGCTTCGGCGGATATCGACGAGGTCGTCTCACTGGCGGCGCTATGCCGGCGGCAAGGCATCCCCCTGATCGTCAATGACGATGTGGAACTTGCAGCAACAGTCGGTGCAGCGGGTGTTCACCTGGGGCGGGATGATGCTTCACCGCAGGCGGCACGCGTCCGCCTGGGAGCAGATGCCATCATCGGGGTTTCCTGTTACAACGACCTGCAACGAGCCCGGCAGGCGCGACAGGCTGGCGCCGACTATGTCGCATTCGGCAGGTTCTACCCCTCTCGCAGCAAACCGGAAGCGGTGCCTGCCGACCCCGGACTACTGACGCGGGCAGCAACCGAACTGGCGATCCCGGCAGTCGCCATCGGCGGCATAACCCCGGCAAACGGCCCGGCCCTGCTTGCAGCCGGGGCCAGCCTGCTGGCTGCAATTCACGGTGTCTTCGGACAGCCGGACATCGAAGCCGCGGCGCAGCAGTATGCCACCCTGTTCCAGGATCCAT
>JASFOC010000102.1:0-7607 GCA_050116715.1 Gammaproteobacteria bacterium | reverse complement strand
AGTCCAGGCCAAACGGACCGACCAGTACACCGGCGGCCAGGTAGCCAAGGATTGGCGACAGTCCGAAGTACTGAAGTAGCGCAACCAGGGCGGTGCCGACTGCCAGCACAACGACCAGTTGAATTGCGATTGTGTGCGCCACAACACGAAGCCGCTTACGGCTGCCTCCAGGCCGGCAGCCGGCAGAAATCGCATGACCCGGGGCTCCAACAACGGTACCCCGGGCTATGCAACCCTGCTGTCAGCTTGCGTTGACCGTGATCTTGCGTGGTTGCAGTTCTGCGCGCCTGGGCAGATGCAGCGTCAGTACACCATCTTTCATTTCGGCGCTGATTCGTTCCATTTCAAGCTCGTTGCTGAGCGTGAATTGCCGGTGAAAGCGGGTGGTACTGACATCCGCATACAAGGCATCCATGTCCGCTGGCATATCGATTGCCGTCTGGCCCTCGATAACCAGGGCATTCCCGTCAACCTGGACATCGAGCCTGTCACGGGAAACACCCGGCAGGTCGGCCTTCAGGGTAATACCACTGTCTTCCTCGTAGATATCCACAGCGGGCCGCAGGTAGACATCCGCTGTGCGCGGGGTCTGCAACTCTTGCGTGTCACGGGATTTCATTGCTTTGCTGGCAGTCATCGTCGACCTCCTGGAATCGTTACTCGGGGGATGGATCAGTGAATGTCGATCCTGCGCGGCCTGACGGCTTCGCGCCGCTGTATCGTGATGTGCAGGATGCCATCACGGTAACTTGCATCGACCTTGTCGGGATCAACATCTTCCGGCAGGGTGATTACCCGTCTGAAGTCACCGCCAAAACGCTCATGCCGGTAGAGCTGCGCCTGCTCCGGCAGCTCGACCGTACGACGGCCGGAGACCGAGAGCAGATTCTGCTGCAGGGTGATATCCAGGCTGTCCGGATCAGCGCCGGCGGCAAACAGATAGACATCGACCTGCGTGGGTGAAGCACCGACATTGATGGCGGGAAAGGTGCCCGCCGCTACCGAACGAATCCCGCTGGCACCACCCCGGCCACCGAACAACTGATCGATCTGCCGGCGCAGATTCTCGAACTCGTCATAGACATCGTTATCCAAACCGGTTGGATTAATCCACATATCACACCTCCTTCTTGATCCGCACAGCGGGCAGCGTTGCAGGTTTATACCCTGGTGCAGCACCCGCCCGCCTGCTGCCTACCCGTTAAAGGCAAACCCTGTGCCAGATTGCAGGTGGTTGTTTTGACGGGGTATGCGGCGCTGTTATCCGCAAGTCTGCGGTCAGACTGGCCGCACAGTTCTGGATTAGCCGGCCAGCATGGCCGGTTGGCAGGAAGTCCGTGTTAACGGCCCCTAGAGCAGCGGACTCAACAAATGTGCCAGGGCATCCTGCAGGCGCGAGACCAGTTGAGCACCGCGCAATTCATCCTGGTCCACTTGCACGGCATGCGCCTGAAGACCTTCCAGCAGGGTCGCGATGTTCCGGTTCAGCCCGACATCGGTCACAAAGGTACTCAATTCAAAATTGAGCCGGAAGCTGCGGACATCCAGGTTGGCGCTGCCGATCAGTGCCGCGTCATCATCCAGCAACATGGTTTTTGCATGCAGCATGCCACGGTACTCGAAGACCTTGATGCCACCCCGGATCAGCTCCGGGTAGAAAACGCGCGAGGCGCGCCGCACCAGCCAGGCATCACTGCTTTGGGGGAGGATCAGGCGTACGTCGACACCACGATAGACAGCCGTACGCAGCGCCAGTAACAGCGCCGGTTCCGGCACGAAATACGGCGTGGCTATCCATAGCCGGTGACGACACCCGGTGATTGCAAGGAACACCATCTCGCGCGTTGTGTTGAACGCCTGTTCCGGTCCGCTGGCGATGGTTTCACAGACCGCCTGCCCCGGCATTTCCCTGCCGGGCGGATATTCGCAGAAGTATTCTTCACCCGCCAATCCTTCCGCGGTGGTGAAATGCCAGTCGTCGACAAAGACTTCCTGCAACTGGTTGACACCGGGGCCGTGGATACAAACACCGATATCCTGCCAGCCCAGGTATTCATCGCCGACATTAATGCTTCCCGTGTACGCCCGCCAGGCATCTGCGATGATCAGTTTGCGGTGATTGCGGAAATTCAGGGTAGGCGCTGCGGATGCCAGGCGCAGCGGCATAAATTCTGTTGCCTGGCCACCTGCCGCAACCAGTGGCGCGAAGAATTTACCGGGTAGGGCATGCGATCCCACGGCGTCGTACAGCACCCGCACCTCTACCCCCTGCGCTGCCTTTTCGGTCAGTCTGTCGCGCAACAGTCGGCCGATGCTGTCGTCGCGCCAGATATAGAACAACAGGTGCAGATGCCGGCTGGCGCCATCAACAAGCCGCAACCAGGCCTTGTGCGCCTGCGCTGTATTTGACAGCAGCTCAACCCGGTTGCCTGATGTCGGGGGAAAAATCGTATCGTGCAGTTCAGAAGGCATGGCTGGCGCCAGGCGCGAAACCGTCTGTTCGAGGGCAGTTCCCTGCTGTGCTGTCTGGAGCATGCGCCGCCGGGTCCGCGACAGTGATTCCGCTGTCAAGCGTGAGGCCCGGCGCCGATGCCACTTTTTACGGCGCAGGTGCGTCCGGCCGAACAACCACCATGCGACCAGTGCCAGTGCGGGCAACGCGAACAACGCAAGCAGCCAGCTCAACGCCGCCGCCGGTCGCCCCGCCTTTTGCAACAACACACTCGGGACGGTCAGCAGCGCACCCAGCCAGGACAATGCCCAGATCCACTCGAACATACGACCGGCCAGGCCTGCCTCACTCATGGCAATTGTCGGCAACCTTGATCAACTCTCGTTCAGCTTGCGCCGCAGGGTGCGTTCGCCGATGCCCAGCACTTTTGCTGCACGACTGCGATTATAGCCACAGTCCTTGAGTGCAGCGTCGATCAGCAGCCATTCAGCCTCGGCCAGTGTGCTTCCCCTGGGTATGATGACCCCGTCCCCCGGGGTGCCGGCGCCGCACCTGCCGGATGGCAGCAATGGCGCCAGCAGACGGGTGTTGACCTCGCGCACGCCCTCCGGCAGACGCACGGCCAGTCGTGCCATCAGGTTGCGCAGCTCGCGCACATTCCCGGGCCAGGGGTAAGCTTCCAGCATTGCCAGCGCCTCCGGGGTCAGCGCGGGTGGCGCATTGTTCCAGCCCATGTCCCGCACACTGTTGGCGAGAAACCGCCGGGCCAGCAGTGCAATGTCGCGGGGACGTTCACGCAACAGGGGCAGCTGCAGCAGCAGGACATTGAGCCGGAATAGCAGGTCCTGGCGAAACAGGCCAGATGCCACGCGCTCTTCAAGTGGCCGGTGGGTGGCCGCGACCACGCGAACATCCACAGGTACACCGTGTTCACTGCCAACACGGTGCACCACCCCCTCTTCAAGCACGCGCAACAGACTGACCTGGGCAATGACCGGCATTTCGCCGATTTCATCAAGAAACAGCGTACCTTTGTCGGCCTGTTCGAAGCGACCGCGATGCTGTCTGCTGGCGCCGGTAAATGCACCCTTTTCGTGGCCGAACAGCTCCGCCTCCAGCATCGTCTCGGGAATAGCGCCGCAATTGACGGCAACAAAGGGGGCAGCGGCGCGTGGCCCCAGCCCGTGGAGGGCACGCGCCACCAGTTCCTTACCTGTGCCCGTTTCACCCTGAATGAGGACCGGCTCGTCACTCATGGCAAAACGTGGCAGGTCGCCGAGCGCCTCGCGCATGGCCGGATCGCTGAAGACGAGGTACGGTGAAAGCCGTTCCGCAAAATCGTCCTTGTCCTGTTTAGCAAGCAGGTCCTCGGCCAGACACCGTGCCAGTGCCAGGGGATCGACCGGCTTTTCGAAATAATGCCGCGCACCCTGGCGCAGCGCGTCCACCGCATTACCTACACTGCCATGCCCCGTGATCATGTAGAAAGCACCGTCCGGACTGCGGCCAAGATAGTCGTGCATCAGTTCAAGCCCGCTGCCATCTTTCAGCTTCAGATCGGCAAGCACGGCATCCGGATTGTTCTCTTCCAGCGACAGGCGTGCCTCGCGCACGCTGCCGACACCGCCAACCTTTGCGCCCAGCCTGCCCAGCACCCTTGCGAGACTGCGCACGATGCCCGGATCATCGTCCACGACCAGCAGGGAGAGCCCCTTCAGACCGGGGATATCTTTTTCAGTGTCTTCCACCAGCGTGGCACCTCCTGTTGAAACAGCGGCAGCGTGAAGACCACCCTGGCGCCACCCTCCGGTCGATTTTCGATGTGAACCTTGCCCTGGTGGGCCGCAACGATATTCCGCACGATCGCCAGTCCCAGCCCGGTGCCATCTGCCCTGGTAGTGAAATAGGCATCAAACAGCCGCGGCAAATTCTTTTCGGGAATGCCTTCACCCCGGTCCTCGATCGCAATCGTCAGGCAGCCCCTGTGTTCACGCACCCGGATCCGGATAGCCCCCTCCGCCTGGCCGCTCTGGCCAGCGTTGAGAATGACATTGAGCAACGCATCACGCATTGATGTTTTTTGCATCGCGGGCCGGGGCAGGTGCGGCGGGATATCCAGCTCCAGCGTCAACCCGCGCTGCGCCAGCACCGGTTTCGAGAGCCGTACAGCCTCTTGCACGAGCTCACGGATGTCGGTTGCTTCAAACGCGTCATCATGCCGGCGAGTCAGGTCCAGGAAAGCATTCAATTTGTCGTTCAGCGTGACGATGTCCCGGTCCAGCTCCTCGACGATCTTCTGGGTCTGCTCCGGTGAAACCAGCAGTGTCTTGACGTTGGTGCGGAATACCATCAGCGGGTTACGCAAATCATGGACCAGCTCTGCTGCCATCTCCGAGATAGAGGCGCGCCGGGAAATTTCCTGGAAATGACCCTCGAGACGCTGCGTGTTGCGCATGGCAACCACGGTAATGCCAAGGGCGACCAGGATACTCATGCCACCGAGAGAACCAAACAACAGTATTGCCTGCATGATCGATTCCACCCCTTCATCGATGCGTGTCAGCAGCATATTCCTGTCAAAACCGAATTCCAGCTGCAGCAGCGGGGGGTTCGCCGGCGTCAGGTCAAAGCGTATCAGGAAAATAGCAGCGGCCAGGGAATGCAGCCGTTGTTCTGCAGGCAGGTCCGTGCTTGCCCGGCGGGCATCGGCTGTCAGGGGCGCTACCTGGCGGGTCAGGACTTCACCGTTGCCATTGCTGTGCATTGCAAAGCCATACTGCCGGCCGCGTATGGAGACAGTGCGCAACGAGGGGACATCGCTAAACAGCTGCTGCACATCGGCAAGCAGCCAGGGTTCAACGCCCTCCAGGGAAGACAGCTTGTCCACCGAGTCAAGTTTCTCGACCAGCGGTTCGACGGCTGTCATGATCCCGTCAATCAGCAGACGTGTTTCCACGGCCCGTACCTGCAAATACAGCCAGGCGCCACCGCCACCGACCACCAGCAGGTACAGCACCAGCAGGACACCATATGGCAGCACCAGCAGACGCGTTATGGCCAGGTTCGACCGGACCATCACGACCCTCCATGGATATCCGATATTCTATTTATCTTCATGTGCATACAGAAAACACCCGGCAGCCGGGCACGCGAGACGGGCGCAAACGTCAACAAAGTTGCGGACAAGGCTGCCTTAAGTCTCTCTCCGCGCCCGCAATAATCGGTAGGCGAACATCTTGACCACATCGTTGACCATGAACCAGACCATCGCGTAGACCCACATCCACAGGGCGTACTCCCAGCCGATCGGTGTGATCATGAACCCGTAGACGGCAATCAGGGTGCCGAGGATTTCGGTACTGAAAGTGGCGATGAACAGCAGCGGCGCCGGCCAGGGGCGTTGCCAGAACCAGCCGTCGGTACGGGTGATGTACAGGGTACTGTGCCCCGCAATGATCAGTTTGAGGAACAACATGGACTGGATCACCGGTTCGCTGAAGCCGGCTTCCCTGAGCAGAAAAAACAGAAAAAACGAGGCAAGCACACCACTGATACCCAGCAGGCTGGAAACCGTCAGCAGCTCCTGCATGTTCCAGCGCACCGGCCGTTGACTCACCCGGGTGTTGTCATAGGCGATGGCCAGAATCGGCAGGTCATTCAGCACCGCCAGCAGAATAATCATCAGCGCAGTGATCGGATAGAAGTTGAACACCACGATGGACAAGGTCATGAACAGAATGATACGGATGGTCTCGGCAATGCGAAATGTGGCGTAACTCTTCATGCGCTCGAAGGTGATTCGCGACTGCTTGACCGCCTCGTTGATAACGCCGAGGCCGGGCACAGTCAGAACGATGTCGGCCGCGCCGCGCGCCGCGTCCGTGGCATTGGAAACTGCGATGCCGCAGTCTGCCTTCTTCAGCGCCGGGGCGTCGTTGACGCCGTCGCCGGTCATGGCCACGATATGACCGCCCTTTTGCAGGGTATCGACGATGCGGTACTTGTCCTCCGGTACGACCTCGGCGAAGATGTTGACCGACTCGATCATTTCCACGATGGCCGATTCGTGGGTGTGGATGAACTCGCGTTCCAGCAGCCGGGTATCGTACAACTCCTGCACCGAACTCATCACGTCCCGGGCGAATTGCTGTGCATCCTGGCGGGTAACATCCGGTTTGAGTCGTTGATAGATGGCTGCCGACAACACCTTTGCCAGTTCCAGCAACTCGTTACTGGCCCTGCCTGACAACTGGTTTGCACGCAGGGTGTGCTGTTCCAGCCCCAGTATTCCGCCGATCTCACGGGCGATGGCCAGGTTGTCGCCGGTGACCATTTTTACTTCTACCCCGTGCTGTTGCATCTCATCGATAACCGCAGCGGAGTCCTCACGTGGCGGATCATACAGCGGGATCAATCCGAACAGCTGCAGCGGCGCATCCCCCTGCCTGCGCCCCACCGCCAGGGTGCGATAGCCCTTGGCCGCCAACTGGTCCACGGTGGTGTTGATCGCCTTCACTGCCTCATCTTCAAGCCGGCTCATCTCCAGCAAGACCTGGGCCGCGCCTTTCATGGCGGTGAAATGCTCAGCCCCGCTCTGGATCTCGGCCTCGGTGCGTTTGCGTACCGGGTCGAAGGGGATGAAGTCCTGTTGCAGGTATCTGGACAGGTCGAGTGCAGGAAAATGTTCTTCCAGATAGGCAAAGATTGGCTGCTCAATGGGGTCCCTGTTTTCGCGCCGGGAGGCCAGCACTGCCATCAGGAACAGGTCCTGTTCCGTGGCTTTACCCAGCACTACCGGATCGGCCACCTGCATCTCGTTTTTGGTCAGGGTGCCCGTTTTATCGGAACAGAACACATCGACGCCGGCCAGTTCTTCAATGGCGGTTAGCCGCGAGACAATGGCCTTGCGTCGCGCCAGGTTCATGGCGCCCACGGCCATGGTGACCGACAGCACCGCCGGCAGAGCCACCGGGATGGCAGCCACGCTCAGGACAAGGGCGAAGCGCGCGATCTCCAGCAGGTTCTCATGGCGGAATAAGGCCACCATGACGATAAGCAGTACCAGGACGATGGTGATGATGATGAGAAAGTCCCCGATGCGGATCACCATCTTCTGAAAGTGACTGCGCGCCTCCTTCGTGGCCCTGGCCACCAG
>JASFOC010000101.1:0-7614 GCA_050116715.1 Gammaproteobacteria bacterium | reverse complement strand
GAATTGTCCGAACTGGTATTCAATGCGACCTACATACTTTGCTGTGATACCGGTGGTCGCAGCGGGTCGGCTGCATTCATGTTGAGCCACAAGGGATATGATATTTACGTTCTCGAGGGCGGGATTGCTGCACTGACACCCGATGAGCTTGCATCCGCAGGCATGCCGCTGCAGCACGCGGAACGCAATGATGATGTCTCCGAAGCCGGATCGGGCCCGGCAAGTGCAGAAGTCATCGAGTTTGAAACCGGCAGGCGCGAGGCTGATTCGACCGGCGCAGCTGCGGCGCGCCCTGTTACAGACGATACGCCACAGCCGACAGTTGCAGTGGCTGCCGCGGCGGCGGAAGCGTCTTTCGAGCAGGACCGCCTGCTGGCGGAACTGCAGCAGAAAAACAGTTCACTGGCTGCCGAGCTGGAGCGCTACCGGGATACTGAAGAACGCCTGACAGAGCAACTGGATCTGCTGCGTGCCGAACTTGGCGAGAGCGGGGAAAAGCTGGGGGAGTTTTACGCGCAGGCAAAGACAGATGCAGATGAAAAACAGTCGCTGCAGGAACAATATGTCACGTTGCAGGATGAGCTCGATAAGCAGCAGCGGGCGTATGAGTCTCAGCTGGTTGAAACAACAGCACGGCTTGAAGAATTACAGTTACAGCTCGACAGCGTCAGGCAGGAGGCGCAGGCGGCAACCGACGCCGTAAACAGGGAGCTTGACGTTGCCAGGGCAGACAACGATTGCCTGGGCGGGGACCTGGAAACGGCGACGCAGAACGTGACCCGGCTGGAAACGCAGCTGGCTTCTGCGCTTGAAGCAGTTTCCCTGCAGGAAAGAGATGCCGAGACACGCCTGCAGGAGCAGCAAGGCTGTGTGCAGCAGCTGCAAGGTGAGTTGCAGCTGCTCAACGAAACGAATGAGCAATTGCAGAAAAAACTGGCTGCTGCCAGTGAGCGGGAACAGTCGACCGGCCATGAATTGCAGAACCAGCTGGGAGAGATGCAAGCCCGGTTTGAAGGGTTGTCCGGTGAACTTGCAGGCGTCAGGGAGCAGCTCGAAAAGAAGGATGCTGAACTTGAAGCCGAGTCCACTCGAGTCCACGAGCTGGATCATGCAAACCAGGAGCTTAAATCCTCACTGGAAGCAGCGCAGGAATCGATCGCGCAGTTGCAGGCGGAATCCGGCAGCACGCTGCAGGAGCAGCGAGAATATACCGAAGAGCTGCGTGCTGAAATCGCACGTGCTATGGATGCCAATGAACAGCTTCGCAATGAGCTGGAACAAACAGTAGCGGCGAGAGACAAGGCCAGCGAGGAACTCAAGGCGAGGCTTGATGAAGCAGCCAATCGTGATAAACAGGCCGGTGGGGAGCTTGCTGATTTACAACACCAGTTAGCTGAAACTGCAGACAGGCTGGCAGACGAGCAGCATCGCGCAGAGAGTCTGCAGCAGCAGAATAATGAACAGATACAGACGCTTGAGTCCTTGCAGGCAGAGATTGATCTGCTCAGGGGCGAGAATGAATCAGTTACGACGGCGGCCCGGGAACAGCAGCAGGCGCTTGAAAGTGAAGTGGATGCGCTGAGGAGCGAGCTTGCCGGTATAACCGAGCAATCCCGTGAAACAGCCGCCGGCCTGGAATCTGCAACGGAAGTCATCCAGGCGCTGGAACTTGAAAAGGAAACCCTCACTACCAGCTTGCAGGAAGCAGAGTCCAGGCTGGCCGAACAAGTCGATCGCGCTGCTGTTCTGGAGAACGAGAAGCAGGCAGCCACCGGGGAATTGACTGCACTGGGCGAGGCACATAACGCCGAGCGCCATGCACTGGAAGCGCAGCTGGTAACGGCACAGCAAACAATCACGCAGTTACAGACGGAGAGGGAATCCCGGCTGGAAGAATTTGACGCCGAGAGAATGCGGCTGAAAGAGGAGCTGGAGCAGCAGCTGGCAAGAAGCAGCGATTTTCTCGAGGAGCATGATGCCAGGCTTTCAGATTTGCAGGCGGACAAGGAAAAAAGCGAGGCCGAGCTTGCTGCGCTGCAGGCAGACATGCAGGAACTGCAGCAGAAACTGGCTATGGAGCAGCAAGAGAAGGCCGGTCTGCTGGCAAGCGCAGAATCACTTGCTGGTGAACATGTCGCGGAACTGGCTGATAAAGACCGGAAAATCGAAGAGATTCAGGCATCTTTCCAGGCCGGCCGGGACGAGGTCGCCAGTCTGCTGCTGGCCCTGCAGGAAAAGAATGTCCAACTCGATGCATTGCAGCAGGAAATCAGTGAACGCGAGGAAAGCCGGCGCCTGATTGAGGAACAGCTGGAATCCAGCCGTGATCAGAATAACCAGATCAGGCTGGAACTGGAAAAGTATGAGCAGCATGCCAGGGAGATGGAGGAGGAATACGGGGACACCATTCGCAAGGCAAAGGATGACCTGGCACGCAAGAATGATAATGAAAAAGAGCTGCAGGGCCAGATCGACCGCCTGCGCAAGCAGCTTGAACAGGCTACCCTCGATCAGCACAAGCAGCGGGAGAGCGCCCAGGAAAGTCTCGATAATATCCGTGAGCAGCTGCATGCTGAGCGCCGCGCGCGCGCCGAGGAACGTGCGGAAATGGCGGCCCGACAGCGGGAGCTGAAGGAGCAGCTGGCCAGTATCGGCACCGAGCACGAAGCTAATCTCGGAAAGCATTCAGGTGCGATCGAGGAGGCGCGGGACGCGATACGTGCCGAGGAGCAGGAGCGGCTGCGGGCGGTTCTGGAGGTGCAGGCGCAAACGGAAGACCAGTTACAGAAGTTGCAGCAGGAACTATGCAAGGCGCATGAAGAGATATCCGAACTGAGCTTGCAACAGAAGATTGCTCGTCAGGTTGATGTGGACCTGTTGCAGGAGCAGAACCAGCAGGCCATGAGTACAATTGCCCAGCTCGAGTTGCAGCTCAGACAGTTGTCAGAAGAGCGTGATTCCGCGCTGGAGGAGCAGAACGGACTGCGAGAGCGCATGAGTGCCCTGCGTGGCGAGGTTGAGGTTGCTCGCGGCCTGATGAGTATGCACGGCCAGGACCAGGCAGAGAACCCGGCAAGGCTCCGGCTGGAGCTGGACGAAGCCAGAAAGAATGTAGAGATTGCGGTTCGGCTGCGGGCTGAAGCGGAAGCTGCGCGTGACAGGATACTCCGGGAAAGAGACCAGCTGCGTTTACAACTGGCTGATGGCAATGAAGCAGACGCGCAGCTACACATACCCGTGCTCGACAGTCAGCATGTCGTGGCGGTAAACGAGACAGCACCTGCGCGTGCAGAGGCCGGACCTGTTACGGATAACCGGGAAAGCCAGTCAGTCGCGGCCAGCAGCAAAGGCAAGGTGGCTGGTATTCGAATCAGCACCCGGAATCGATGGCTGGGGCCACGCCTCTGGCTGGGCATATCGGGGATTGCTGCATTGCTGGTGTGGCTGATGCTGGGAACGGAAAACCCGTTGCCAGGAGACTGGTCGATGCCACTGCAGCTGGGTGCATTCAGTACGGAAAACAACGCTACGCCGCAGATGCCGGATGAACCTGACGTATCAGGAGATGGTTCTGCGCAACTGACGGAGGCTCCCGCTAAGGCGCCTGCCACAGCAGCAGCGCCGAAAACTGCCCCGGCGACACCTGTCCGGCACTCGGAAACCGTGGCAGCACCGGTGGTGGCAGTTCGCAGTTTCCGCGATGCGCTCAAGGGGGGCATCAAGGGGCCTGTTATGATGGAATTGCCGGCCGGGACATTCAAGATGGGTAGCCTGGGGAATTCACTTAACTATGATGAAAGTCCCCGCCACAAGGTTACCCTGACCGGATTCTCGATCAGCAAGTATGAAGTCACGTTTGCAGAATATGACCGATTCGCCCGGGCCACAGGCCGCAGGCTGCCCTATGACGAAAACTGGGGGCGCGGTAACCGGCCGGTTGTGAATGTCTCATGGCAGGATGCAGTTGCCTATACCGAATGGCTCTCCAGGCAGTCAGGAAAAACCTATCGTCTGCCAAGCGAGGCCGAATGGGAGTACGCAGTCCGCGCGGGTGGGGTATCCCGCCACTGGTGGGATGATGAGAAAGCAGGCATCTACGCCAACTGTTTCAACTGCGGTAGTAAATGGGATAACCGGCAAACATCACCGGTGGGAAGCTTCCCGGGTAACCGCTTCGGTCTGCACGATATGGCGGGCAATGTCCAGGAATGGACGCAGGACTGCTACCAGACGGGTTATACAGATGCACCGGCGGATGGCAGTGCATTGCTGACACCCGAGTGCACGCAGCGCTCCGTACGCGGTGGCGGGTATACCAGTCCGCTCGACACACTGCGCAGTGCCAGGCGCGGGCAATATGACCAGGACACCCGACTCGATAACATCGGGTTCAGAGTCGTTCGGGAGAACTGAAAACGCGTTCCGGATAGTCCCGGGTTGACAAAATCTGGCGTGCCCGTAGTCTGCCGCTATGGCAAAGGTGCTGGGCATTGGCAATGCAACCCTCGACATCATTCACGTGGTGGATCGCTACCCGAATGAAAACGAGGAGATACGTTGTCAGCAGCGATTTGTCCGGCGTGGGGGCAATACCGCAAATACCCTGGTTGTCCTAAGCCAGCTTGGCATTACATGCAGCTGGGCGGGTGTGCTGGTAAACAATGCCGAGGGTCAAATCATCCTGGATGACTTGCGCCGCTACGGTATCGATACTGCTCCTTGCCGTTGCCTTGACTCGGGTAGTGTCCCGGTATCCTCAGTGCTGCTCAGCGCGCATACCGGGTCCCGCAGCATTATCCACTACCGGGATCTGCCCGAGTATGCGTTCCGGGATTTCGAGTCCATCGAACTGAACGCCTTCGACTGGCTGCATTTTGAAGGTCGCAATGTAGTCGAAACCTGTTGCATGCTCGACAGATTGCATGCCGGTCCGGTTGCTGTGCCCTGTTCCATTGAAATAGAAAAGCCACGCGATGGGATCGAGACGCTCTTCCCCCGCGCCGATGTTCTGCTGTTTTCACGGGAGTACGGGCTTGCCATGGGGTTCAGTGATCCGCTATCCCTGCTCGGTTCTGTCAGGGAGTATTGTCCGCGCGCTGACCTGTTCTGCAGCTGGGGCGACGCCGGCGCCGCGGCGCTGGACAGTCTGGGGAATGTCTACGAAAGTGCTGCATTTATTCCGGCTGCTGTTGTCGATACCCTGGGTGCCGGCGATACATTCAATGCGGCCGTTATCAGTGGTTACCTGGACGGCCTTGATACCAGGGCCACCCTCGCCCTGGCTTGCAGGCTGGCCGGTCAAAAATGCGGGCAGCATGGTTTTGACGGGCTGGGCCTGACACGGTCCTGGTGACATGGCGGTTGCAGGAGCACACCCTGCTGTATTGTGCAGGCTTGATGAAATACAGGATCCCGGCAGCAGGGGGGCGACGCTGCAGCAAGGAGACCGGCTGCTGGATGTATTGGTTGTGCGCAAGGGGCGAAGTGTTTATGCCTATGTTAACAGTTGTCCGCATACCGGGAGTCCGCTTGACTGGGTTGAGCATGAATTTCTGAGTCTCGACAAGCAGCATATCCAGTGTGCCACGCACGCCGCACTGTTTCGACTGACAGATGGCCTGTGTGTTGCCGGGCCATGTGCAGGTTCCAGTCTCACTGCCATTGCGGTAACAGTGAACTCCGGAATGGTTATCGCTGCGTCCGTTACCCCGGCCGCGGTCAACCCCTGAAATCACCATGATTGTGCGCATAACGGCATTATTTCCCTTGTGGGCCGTGCTGGGAGCCTTGCTTGCCTGGTTTGTGCCGGACCCGTTCGCAGCCTGTCGGCCTGCTATCCTGCCTTTGCTGGGTGTTGTCATGTTCGGTATGGGTGCGGGACTCAGGGTGGAAAATTTTCTGGCTGTCCTGCGGCGGCCCACCCCCGTTATCCTGGGGCTGGGCCTGCAGTTTCTCATGATGCCGCTGGCAGGCTGGCTGCTGGCTTTGCTGGCCGGTTTGCCGCCGCAGCTTGCTGCCGGGGTGATCCTGGTCGGTTGCAGCCCGGGTGGCACGGCATCGAATGTGATCTGCTACCTGGCGCGGGGCGATGTCGCCCTGTCGATCACGCTGACCGCGTGTTCTACCTTGCTGGCGGTCCTGGCGACGCCCTTGCTGATGCTGCTGTATGCCGGTGAAACAGTGGACGTGCCAGCGCTGGATATGCTGCAGACAATTTTCTGGATAATTTTCCTGCCGGTGACGCTGGGAACGCTGCTTAATCACCTGTTGCACCGTTCGCTGACAGTTATTCGACAGGTTTTTCCGATGCTGTCTGTCTTCACAATTGTTTTCATTATTGCAGTTATCGTAGCGCTCAACCGGGAACAGCTTGCTGGTATTGCGACAGGTCTGTTTGTACTCGTCGCACTGCATAATCTTGCCGGTCTTGCGGGCGGGTACTGGGGTGCCCGCTGGCTGGGTCAGGACCGGCGTATCAGCCGCACGCTTGCGATCGAGGTGGGTATGCAGAATTCCGGGCTCGCGGTGGCGCTGGCCATTAAATATTTCAGTGCGGCTGCCGCGCTGCCCGGAGCCCTGTTCAGTGTCTGGCACAATCTCTCCGGGTCGATGCTGGCGGGGCACTGGCGCCGCAGGGTGATGGCCGATGAATAGCCCTGCCATTGAACTGGAAAGTGTCAGCAGACGCTTCGGAAATGTTGTTGCCGTTGATGATGTCAGTTTCTGCGTCAGCCGCGGCACCATCTGTGCCGTGCTGGGTGGTAACGGTGCCGGTAAAACCACAATCCTGTCCATGCTACTGGGGCTGTTGTTGCCATCTGCAGGGCGTCTGTCAGTGCTGGGTTGCGATATGCAGCAGCATCGCTATCGAATGCTGCACCGCATCAACTTTTCCTCTCCCTACGTTGATCTGCCGCAGCGCCTGACCGTGCGCGAGAATCTTTGTGTCTACGCCCGTCTCTACAATGTCCGGAAATTCCGCCAGCGACTGGTGCAGCTTGCCGGGCAACTGAAGATCGAGCAGTACCTTGACCGGGTATACGGTACGCTGTCTGCAGGCCAGAAAACCCGTGTTGCGCTCGCCAAGGCACTGCTGAATCAGCCTGATGTGCTGTTGCTGGATGAGCCGACAGCCTCACTTGACCCGGAGACTGCCGGCAGCATGCGCGGCTTGCTGCGAAGTTACCAGCAGGAAAGCGGCGCTACGATGCTGATGGCATCGCACAACATGCTGGAGGTAGAACGCCTCTGCGACGATGTCATCATGCTGCGTGCCGGACGCGTGGTTGACCGGGGTTCTCCAGCCGGGTTACTGGAACGTTACAGCCGCAGTACGCTGGAAGATGTGTTTATTGATGTCGCAAGAGACACGTTCGAGCGGCGGGCGGCGGGCAGGGCGCCATGAAGTCCGCAGGGCGTATTTTTGCAATGGTGCTACGTTATGTTTACCTGCTCAGGCGCTCCTGGCCGCGCATCCTGGAGCTGATTTACTGGCCAGCAGTGCAGTTGATACTGTGGGGTTTCATCAGCAAGTTTTTTGTAGAGCACAGTTCCTGGCTGGCGCAGGCTTCCGGTGTGCTGATGGCAGCTGTGCTGCTGTGGGACGTGCTGTTT
>JASFOC010000100.1:0-7677 GCA_050116715.1 Gammaproteobacteria bacterium | reverse complement strand
GTCAAATCGACCATGGCACGCTATATGGACCCCGGCCTGGCTAACCAGATGCTTGAGGCCGGGACGGAGATTCTTGGTGGCAAGAGCACACCTGCCACGGTGCTGTTCTCCGACATCCGTGGCTTCACCACCCTGACGGAGGAACTCGGCGCCCAGGGTACGGTTGCCCTGCTGAATGAGTACTTCAGCATCATGGTCGACTGTATCCAGCAAGAGGAGGGCATGCTCGACAAGTTCATTGGCGACGCTATCATGGCCGCATTTGGCATGCCCATTCCGCACGATGACGACGAGGACCGTGCCGTGCGTGCGGCGATAGCGATGATCAAAAGCCTGCAGGCGTGGAACAGCACCCGGCTGGAGCATGGCAAGAAACCGGTTGATATGGGTATCGGCCTCAACACCGATGTCATCGTGTCGGGAAACATCGGTTCACCCAAACGCATGGACTACACCATGATCGGGGATGGTGTGAACCTCGCCGCTCGCCTGGAAACTGCCTGCAAGCAGTATGGTGCGCGTATCCTCATCAGTGAAAACACCTACCGCAAGCTGCACGGTACCTACCGTATTCGCGAGATCGACCGTGTCATTGTCAAGGGCAAGACCGAGCCCGTGGCGATCTACGAGGTTCTTGACTATCATTCCGAGGAATCTTTCCCGAATTTCATGGAGGTCGTGTTGTACTTCAAGGATGGGCTGGGACACTACCGTGGTGGCAACTGGACCCAGGCGATCGCTGCCTTCAGGGAGGCCCTGAGGCTCCACCCTGAAGACAGGCTCCCGCAGATGTACATCGAGCGATGCCTGCACCTGGTCGATCACCCGCCGGGAGATGACTGGAGCGGTGTCTGGGTCATGGCCTCGAAATAAGACGGCAAGCGATCCGCTTCACGCAACGCACCTGGCAGCTGCGCAAAGTCCATGCAAGGGTCTCCGGGGAACATGCGTAGTCGTCTGCTGAAAAAAGGATAGCTGCATGCTCGAGAATGTCCCACTGTTTGCGGGGTTGTCCAGGGAAGCCCTGGAGGAGGTCGAGCAGCATGGTTCTGTCAAGTCCTTCAGGAAAGGCACGATCGTCATCAACCAGGACGATCAGACCTATTCGCTGTATGTCATCCTGTCAGGCAGTGTGAAAGTTTTTATCAGCGGCGAGGACGGCCGCGAGGCGGTGCTCAACCACCAGGGTGCCGGTGATTATTTCGGAGACCTGGCGCTGATCGACAAGCAGCCGCGGGTGGCCTCGGTCATGACCACCGAGCCTTCGACCTTCATGATTATCTCGCGCGAGGACTTCCTGACCTGCCTGTCGCGCAATCCAGAGATTGCCATCAATCTCATCAAGCCCATGACCGAGCGCATGCGCATGCTGGCCCAGAATGTCAGCAGCCTCGCCTTGCTGGATGTCTACGGACGGGTCGCGCGGGTCCTGTTGCAGCAGGCTAGCGAGCAAGACGGGGTGCTGGTAACCGGGAAGATTACCCAGCAGGAAATTGCCGACATGGTGGGTGCCTCGCGTGCCATGGTCAGCCGTATCCTGAAGGATTTGAAGGCCGGTGGCTACATCTCGGTCGACAGGAAACGCGTCACGGTTCACCAGAAGCTGCCCGCGCGCTGGTAAAATCTGCCCGTGGAACGGGTCCGGCGGACCGGTTGCAGCAGGGTTACGCGCCTTGTTCTGGTGCCCCGCCGCACCGGCATGAAGCAGCTGCGCTTCGGTGGCATAAAAAATTAGGGTTTTCCCCTACAGATTTCCCGGCGAATATACTATAGAATCAAACAATAGCTCGTATGCTGCGGCTTATTGCAAATATTGGTGCATTAATTGCATCAATAATATACGAAAAATAATTGGAAGTCGGCACCTGTCGATTTCACGGGGAGAAATCAGTAATGATCTGGCAAAGCCGCATTGTGCGGACGTCATCTATCGGTGTACGTAAGCCATTGCCTCGTGCAATCTCCCTGTTTTCGGTTCTGCAGTACTCCCGGCATTGCCTGGTATCAACCCGGTTTAGTGACCGGTTGCCCTGAATTCACCCAGCCTGGAGATGAACCGATGACAATAGACCGAGTTATACCCTTCGCAATCTGCCTCTCCTGGGTGCTGGGGCTTGTTGCCAGCCCGGTACTTGCTGCGGATTCCTGCGATGTCACGGTCGGCAGGCTGGCAACACTGGAAGGTCAGGTGGAAATTCAGCCAACGGGGATGGCAAGCTGGCGGCCGGGCGCTCTCGATGCTGAACTCTGTCAGGGTGACACGGTTCGTGCCGGTGAACGCAGTCGGGCAACCGTCGTGCTGCTGAACCAGGCCGTGTTGCGCATCGACCAGAATACCGCCATGCGGCTGGACAAGGTCAGCGGCGTTGCCGAGGAGCGTTCCGCGCTCAGCCTGTTCAAGGGCGCACTGCAGTCCTTCAGTCGCAAGCCACGCGGATTCGAGGTGAGTACCCCGTACCTCAACGGTTCCATCGAGGGCACGGAGTTCGTGTTCCGGGTTACAGATACTGAATCTACCCTGACGGTGCTGGAAGGTGTGGTGATCGCTTCCAACGACCAGGGCAGTGCATCCGTATCCGGCGGTGAAGCGGTTGCTGCCGCAGCCGGTCAGGCGCCGCAGAAATATACCGTGGTTCGTCCCCGCGATGCCGTGCAGTGGTCCCTCTACTATCCGCCTATCCTTGCCGTTGGTGGCGACGGGGAAGCCGGTATCTCGCCAGTGCTGCGGCGGGCTGCATCAGACCTGTCCGTTGGACGGGTAGCAGAGGCACGTGCCAAGGTGGACCAGGCCATAGCCGACAATGAGGGCGCCGGGCTGGCCTATGCCCTGCGGGCGGTCATCGAGGTGGTTCAGAACCAGCGCGAACAGGCGCTCGTGGATGCCCGGCAGGGTGTTTCGCGAAGCCCGGACAGCGCGGCGGCGGCAATTGCGTTGTCCTATGCGCTGCAGGCGAATTTCGAGATAAATGAGGCGCGTGACGTCCTGCAACGGGCGGTGGTACAACACCCGGATGATGCCCTGGCACGGGCTCGCCTGGCGGAACTGCAGCTGATGCTGGGTGATCGTGAGCAGGCGACTGCAACCGCGCAGCAGGCCGTGGCACTGGAACCGGACCTGGGTCGCACGCAGATCACGCTGGGTTTCGCCGCCCTTGCCGAATTCCGCAACGACGCGGCAGCCGCGGCCTTTGAAAAGGCGATTGCCCTGGATTCCGCCGACCCGCTGCCGCACCTGGGCCTGGGCCTGGCTAGAATCAGCGCTGGTCACCTGGAAGCCGGGCGCAGCGAGCTTGAATTGGCCGTAGGGCTGGATTCCAGCAGTTCGCTGCTACGATCCTATCTTGGCAAGGCCTACTTTGAAGAGAAGCGGGCACCGCTGGATGCGCAGCAATTCGAAATCGCCAAGCAACTGGATCCGAAGGATCCGACGCCCTGGCTTTACAGTGGCATTGCAAAGCAGACTGTAAACCAGCCAGTCGAGGCGGCACGGGATCTTGAGAAATCCATCGAACTGAATGACAACCGCGCAGCCTACCGGGGTCGCCTGTTACTGGACAAAGACCGCGCCGCACGGGGTGTCAGCCATGCGCGTATCTACAATGACCTGGGTTTCGCCCGGCTGGGCATCAACTCCGCAGTGGATTCTGTCACGGTCGATCCGGCAAATGCGTCGGCACACCGCTACCTGTCGGATGCTTACCTGACAACACCCCGGCATGAAACGGCCCGTGTCAGCGAATTGCAGCAGGCACAGATGCTGCAGGACATCAACATCAACCCGATCCAGCCCAGTCTGAGTGATACGAATCTCAACATTGTTACCCTGGGTGGACCTGCCGAGGCGGGTTTCAATGAATTCACACCACTGTTCGAGCGAAACGAGGCACGGGCTGATGTAACGGGGTTTTATGGCAGCAATAACACGAAAGGCGGAGAAGCGGTTGTTTCCGGTTTGTACAACTGGCTGTCGTTGAGTGCCGGTGCCTTCGGCTACGACACGGATGGTTATCGTTCCAACAATGATCTCAAACACGAGATCTACAACTTCTACACGCAGGTTGCAGCAACCCCGGCTTTAAACCTCCAGTTTGAGTACCAGAAGAGAAACAGCGACTTCGGTGATCTCGATATGAACTTCGATCCGGACGCTTTCTCGGAGAACGAGCGCAATAGTCTCGATACCGAGTCAGAAAGAGTCGGTGCCCGTTTCTCGCTGGCGCCGAATGCCGACCTGCTGTTGCTGTACAACCACAAGGACGTCGATTCCAGGCAGAAAGACGAATCTCTGGTGGGCTCCCTGCCAAGCCCGCCATTCCCGCCAGGGCTTGACATTTTCCAGAACGATGACTTTCACACTGACATTGATTCAGATCAGTATGAAGGGGCGTACATCTATGAGGCGGTCAGCTTCAATATCCTCGCAGGTGCGGCAGCGACCAAGGCAGATCGCAATGACAAGTTCACCGTTAACATTATTGACCCGCTGGCAGGCACCATACCCCTGGCCGATGAAGATATCGATAACGACATCAAGGACAAGCGGGCGTATGTCTATGGCAACATCAATCTGCCGCAGGATATCACCTGGACCCTCGGCGTCAGTCAGGAGAAATATGACGATGACGTCTATGATCTGAACAAGACCAACCCGAAAATCGGCGTGAAATGGGATGTCGATGACAGTCTGAGTTTGCGTGCTGCCTGGTTCAAGGTCATGAAACCGGTGCTGGCCAGCAATCGCACCCTGGAACCCACCCAGGTGGCCGGTTTCAACCAGTTCTTTGATGACGTGGATGCCTCACGTTCAACCCGATATGGCCTCGGTGTTGACTGGGCCCCGACCCGGGCGCTTTCCATGGGTGCGGAAGGTACGCGGAGAGAAGTGAGAAAACCGGTTAATGAAAGTGTCAGCAGTGTCGAGTTCGAGGATCTCGATGAATGGACAAATCGCGCCTACCTGTACTGGACACCAACTGATGACTGGGCCTTAAGTCTCGATGCAGTCTATGACAAGTTCAAAAATGATGATAATTCCCTTAATGCGAACTTTGTACCCAGATCAGTGCGAACCTACACCGTCCCTGCAAAGCTGTTGTATTTTAATCCCAAGGGCTATTTTGGCGGCCTGGGGCTGACCTACGTTGATCAGAAAGTCAGCCGCACTTCCGCCTCTGGCCTGCCGGAGGGAAAGAGCGACTTCTCAATCGTGGACCTGTCTGTCGGTTACCGGTTGCCGAAGCGCAGCGGTGTAATCAGCCTGGCTGTCCATAATCTGCTGGATAAGGATTTTAATTACCAGGATGACAGTTATCGTGAGTTTGGCGATGAACCCTCGGTTGCTCCGTATATTCCGGAGCGGGTCGTCATGGGTAGATTCACGCTTAATTTCTGAATTGAAGGTTTTTTGTGCATAACTTTGGTTCCGGGTTTTCACTGGCCAGAGTTGCAACCAGGAGGTAGGAAAATGATGTTACACATTAAAATAAGAGATGTATTTGCGTTTTGTTGTTTGATGTTCGGATTGTCCGGCTGGGCATACGGCGCATGCGATATTAGTGCGGAAACCAATGCCACTTCAGTGCAGGCCGACTCCGGTAACGGCGACTATCAATGTGACCTCAACCAGACGTTAAAGGGAATACCCTTGTCTCCGGTTCCGGCGGTATTGAAATCGGACTGGAATGGGGTTGACGATGCGGTTCTCGTTACGATCAATGCCGATGGCAGCCTGAAATGGGAGGTGCCGACTGATACAGAGGGTAATGCGCTGGTAGATCTCGATCTCGCAAGTGTGGCGAGAAACAGCGGGAAGCGCTGTAACTATGGCTATTCGGGTGACCAGGAAGTTGAAGGCACAGGTTTAACAACCAGCGATGGTGGTGAGGTCACGCTCTGGACCTTCTGCGCGGATGGTCAGATTGGAGAAACGGCAGCAGTGATTATTGAGCCGGACACCACCGTGGAAGATGGTTGTGATGCCACGTTCGATCTTCAATATGATGAGAATGGTCCGGTAACAACGGTCAAGCCGGGATTATCCCTGGGCTATACCAAAAACCGTGGCGACGGAAACGAAGGTGTCCAGGTGTGCGGTCAGGGCCAGCACCGGTGTATCAATGAGTGTGTTCCGAGAGATACGACGGGGATGGATTGCACCCCGGACATGAATGGCAAGTTACCATTGGCGTGTGCGCCATGTGAATGGGATTACCTGGATCCGGTAACTTCGGCTGATGACCTCAAGTACTGCTGGTACTATCAGAACAAGGTCAATACCTCGCTGAATACCTTCAAGCCGAGTCCGTTAAAGAAGGTTGTGAATGCCAGCATTGGTATTTCAACCGGCTCAGACGAATGTACCGTGACGGTGGGGCCTTTGTATGGTGGCTTGACATACACTTACTTCGTGTCACCCTGCAGCCCGTAGTAACCGTCACCGGGGCATGGGATGTCCCGATGTTCCACCTGAAGGGGGCGGCAACGCCCCCTTTATTTTCTCCGGGATCAGGCCATGTCAGCCTGACAGGTTTGATGGTCTGTTCTGTTGATGAAAATGCGGCGTAATACCAAAGGCCTGCTGGCCGGCCTCGCCACCGGTCTCGCCGGCGCCCTGCTGGCGCTGACGCCGCTGGGTATGGATTTCGAAAAGCACATCGGGCTGGACTGGCTGTTCCATGTTCGCGGCCCCGTGAAGCCACCCCCCGAGGTCGCGGTGGTCGCCATCAACGAACGCGACATTGCGGGCCTGGGGCTGCCGAAATTGCCGCGGGACTGGCCGCGTTCCGTGCATGGCGAATTGATCAATCGACTGGTTGAGTATGGCGCGTCCGTCATCGTATTCGACATGGATTTCCAGCGACCGAAAGATGCCGTGCACGATGCCGAGTTTGCCCGGGCCGTTGCGGCCTCGGAACGGGTGGTGCTGTTCGAACGCCTGGAAGGCAAGCGCCAGCCGATCCATGACCTCAGTGGTGAGCAGACCGGCACCATCTGGGTCGAGGAGCTGATACCGCCCATCCCCGAGCTGGAAGACGCGGCCAAGGCACTGGCGCCATTCCCGGTTCCCAAGGTGCAGGTCAATGTCTACCAGTACTGGCCCTTCAAGCCGAGTGCGGGGTATGTCGCCACCATGCCGGCGGCGGCATTGCAGGTGCATGCGCTGCCCGTGCAACAGAGCTGGATGAAACTGCTGGAGCAGGCCGGTGCCCGGGGCATCCAGGACCTGCCGCGACAGCAGGCAGGCGTCGGGCGCGCGGCCGGGGTGCGGCGCCTCATGCAGACCCTGCATGATGCCTTTGCCAGCGATCCCGGGCTGGGTGCGCGACTCAGGAATGCACTCGCCCGTGATACCGGCATGGTGGCGCTGACACCTGATGAACGCCGCCTGCTCACGGCACTCACCGGCCTCTATGAGGGCGACGCCAATCGTTACCTCAATTTCTACGGCCCCCCCGGCAGCATCCCGAATATCCCCTACAACGTCGTCATGCAGGCTGATGCCGGCAGCGTGCCGGATTTTACCGGCAAGGTCGTGTTTGTCGGCTTTTCCGATCTCTATGACCCCGGGCAGCCGGACCGCTTCTATACCGTGTTCACCAACGAGGACGGCGTGGACCTGAGTGGCGTGGAGATCGCGGCCACGGCCTTTGGCAACCTGTTGACCGACAGCAGCCTCAG
>JASFOC010000099.1:0-7683 GCA_050116715.1 Gammaproteobacteria bacterium | reverse complement strand
GAGCCGGTGCGAAAAAAAGACCCGGGGGAAACCGCGGGTCGCTGTGAGGCGTCGTTAAAAAAAAACAGTCCTGCCCAATCACTCAGGTTCCAGGCTGTATTTCAAATCTACCACCACCAATCAGATATGCCTATTGTGGCAACTACCTGGAGATAGTTTATCTGCTGGATCAGGTGGGCGAGCGACCCCTGGAGGCAAACCTGTTCACGGCCTCGACCAGTGCTGCGTCACCGGCATTCTCCGCGACCACCGCTGACTGCTCGAATCCCAGTTCCTGCGCCAGCTGTGCCTGGCGCTCGCTCGCCACGACCAGTGGCAGGCCACGCAACTGTGGCTGTCCGCTCGCACCCGCCATGCTGAACAGGTTGTGCAGGGTCTCGTTGCTGGTCGCGGTGATGACGTCCAGCGCCCCGGGCTGCAGCAGGGCGCGCATGAGTTGTGAATCGGTTGCCGGGCAGACCCGCCGGTAGACCTCGACATAATCCACCTCCGCACCGCGTGCGCGCAGGGTGTCGCGCAGGTGTTCGCGGCCGCCGTTGCCGCGCAGGATGACAACCCGCTTGCCATGCATATCCTGCAGTTCGTCCAGCGCCAGCAGGGCCTCGCTATTGTATTGATGCGCCGGGACCAGGTCCGGTACCAACCCGTGCTCACGCAGCGCGGCGGCCGAACTGGCACCGACGGTGGCGATTTTCACCTGCTGCGGCCAGTCACGCCGCGCCAGGACATAATCCAGGCCGCGGTTGACGGCATTCACACTGATGAACACGGCAACATCGTAGTTCTGCAATGACTCGACCAGCGTCTGCATCGGCCCGATCGCATCGGGCTCCCGGATTTCAAGCGTCGGCAGCTGAACCGCCGCGTAACCGGCCGCCTCCAGCAGGCGGCACAATTTGTCAGCCTGGCCTGCCGGCCGCGTGACCAGCACCCGCAGGCACTTATTCCCCACCCAGCAGCTCATCAAGGATCGGTCGTGCACCCTGTTGCAGCAGTTCCTGCGCCAGTTGCTCACCCAGCACGGCAGCCTCAGCTGCCGGTCCGCTGATCTCGCCACGTATAATGGCACTGCCGTTGGGCCAGCCGACCAGACCGCGCAATGCGATGCCGTCACCCGTGATTATGGAGAAGCCGGCCACCGGGGCCTGGCAGCCGCCGGCGAGGGCAGCATTCATGGACCGCTCCGCCCGTGTCCGCAGCCCGGTTTCGGCATGATTCAGGGGCTCGATCAATGTCTTGACAGTTGCATCATCGCTGCGACATTCGATGCCGATCACGCCCTGCGCAATCGCCGGCAACATGTCTTCGGGTTCCAGCGCACGGGTAATGCGTTCCGCCATACCGAGCCGCTTCAGCCCGGCGCTTGCCAGCACGATGGCGTCATAGTCGCCCGCATCCAGTTTCGCCAGCCGCGTGTTGACATTGCCGCGCAGGTCGAGAATTTCCAGGTCCGGGCGGACTGCACGCAGCTGGCACTGGCGCCGCAGGCTCGACGTGCCAACACGCGCACCCTGTGGCAGCTCTGCCAGTGCCTGGTAGCGGTTGGAGACAAAGGCATCCCGCGGGTCCTCGCGCTCCAGTATGGCGCCGATCTCGAGCCCGGCAGGTAGCTCTGCAGGAACGTCCTTCATGGAGTGCACGGCGATATCGGCCTGTCCGGCGAGCATGCCCTGCTCCAGTTCCTTGACGAACAGCCCCTTTCCGCCGATCTTCGCCAGCGGACTGTCCAGCACGCGATCGCCCTGGGTACTCATGGTCAGCAGTTCGACCCGGAGGCCGGGATGCAACTGCTGCAGGCGCGCCCGTACATGTTCCGCCTGCCACAGCGCCAGCGGGCTTTTTCGTGTTGCGATGCGCAGTTGCTCGATTGACATCAGACCATTTCCCCGCTAACTAGTAAGTGACCATGAAACGATTATACAAGTCTGTACTGATTGGATGCGGTTTATTCTGGCTGGCAGCCGGCGAACTGCCTGCGGAGGTCGAGATACCGCTGGCTACCGACCTGCAGGCTGACGGGTTGCAGGCCCGCGAGGCACGGCTGCCCATCCTGCTGACCTTCTCCGCCATCGCCTGTGAATACTGCCGGCAACTGGAAGACCAGTTTCTGCGGCCCATGCTGATCAGTGGCGAATATAGCGACAGGATCCTGATACGCAGGCTGCTGCTGGACAACGGCTCCCGGGTAATCGATTTTTCCGGTGAGCGCATCGCGACCACAGAGTTGTCCGACCGCTACAAGGTTTTCGTTACCCCGACGATTCTTTTTCTCGATGGCGACGGTAACGAACTTGCCCGGCGCATGGTCGGGATCAACACACCGGAGATGTATGGCGGCTACCTCGACAACTGCATCGATACCGCGCTGTACAGGATTCGAAACCCTTCGAGGCTGGCACACCTGCCGGGCTGCCAATTGCAGGAAGCGGGGAGCGCACTCACCCCTGCAGCGCCTTGACCAGCCGGCGTATCCCCGCGATGTGGCGGCGGCTCACTTCCAGGCCGTTTGCAATACCTGACAACTGTACCCGTCCATGCCCTTCATCATCCCGCTCCAGACCGGCGATATAGTCCCTGGCAACCAGTGCATTGCGGTGGATGCGCACGAAGCGATCTGCAAACTCCTCTTCCAGCGCCTTCAGCGTTTCCTCTATCAGGACCTCGCCGTCCGGTGTAACTACACTGACATATTTCTGGTCTGCCTGAAAATAGCGAATGTCATCCACCTCGATCAGCTGCAGGCTGCCGCGAACGCTGGCACAAATGCGCTGGCGTGATGCCGGCGCAGCACCCGCTTCCTGCAGGGCCCTCGCCTGCAACCGTGTCAGGAGGCGCGCATGCTGCAAGGCATCGGCCAGCCGTTCGCGGCGCACCGGTTTCAACAGGTAGTCCACCGCGTGGGCCTCGAATGCCTGTACCGCATAGTCGTTATAGGCGGTAGTGAAAATCACTGCGGGCGGCTGTCCCAGCGACTGCAGATGCTGTACCGCCTCCAGGCCATCCATTCCCGGCATGCGGATATCCAGCAGCAGGATATCCGGCTGCAGGCTCGCGGCCAGCTGCAATGCCTCGCTGCCATTGGCCGCCTCGCCACTGACAACACAGTCATCCATTTCTTCCAGGACACGGCGCAATCGCGCGCGTGCCGGTGCTTCGTCATCGACAATCAGGATTTTCATGCGACCCCCGCCTGCGGGAACCGGATGCTGACCTGGTAGTCATCCGCTCCGGCCGTACTTTGCAGCCCCCCCCTGCTGCCAAAGGCAATCACCAGGCGCTGCTGAATGTTCTCCTGTGCAATGTGGTTTCCCTGCCGCGATCTGCCGGCTGAGGGGGCCGGCACCGGGTTGCTGACGGTAATCTCGACCAGCTCGCCAACACGACGGCCGCTCACCTTAATGGTGCCACCCTGCGGCAGCGGCTCGATACCATGGTAAATCGCATTCTCCAGCAGCGGCTGCAGTACCAGCGGCGGCAGACGTGCATCCATCGGCAGGTCGCCGAGTTGCCAGTCAACAGCCAGCCGTTCTCCCAGCCGCAGCTTTTCAATGCCCAGATAACGTTGGGCCAGTTCGATCTCGTTATCCAGCGTTGTCTGCTCGCTTGTAGCGCTGAGCGAGGCGCGAAACAGATCGGACAGGTCCTCGATGGCGGCTTCAGCCGCTTCCGGGTCAGAGCGCGTCAGGGAGGCAATGGTGTTCATGCTGTTGAACAGGAAATGCGGTCGTATGCGCGCCTGCAGCGCCTGGATCCGTGCCCGGGCTTCGGACTGCAGCCGTTGCCGCCACTGGAACTGGATATACATGTAGCGCAGGATCACCGCGGCAACCACGGTGCTGATGGTCAGATTGCGCAGCAGGAAAACCGGATGATCATCACTGGTTAGTGCCGGAAACAGCGTGCTCTCTATCATCAGCCAGAATGCCATCTCGCTAACCACCGCCGTGACCAGCAGTACCAGCAGGTAACTCGCCAGGGCGGCGGCGCTGTTGCTCATGCGTGACAGCAGCGACCGGGAAACGCACAGCAGCGCAGCACTGGAGAGCGCGATCCATTGCAGCAGCATCGAAATCAGGCCGAGGTTACCCCAGGGGTCGTCGATCACGCCGGGGCTCAGCAAGGCAATAACAAAAGCCAGCAGCTCGGCGATCACCACGACCGCAAACACCATGCGCACGCTGCAGAAATTTGGCAGAAAGTAATTCTCGATACCGTCTACATCCCCCTGGTTCATCGTGCGCTGCTTACTCATGACGGCAGTTTCAGGCCTGCCTGCAGTGCACGCAAGCCTGCCACGCAACCGGCAGACGCAGCGGGGAGGCAGGCAACGCTGCCATGGATTGGTTTATACTGCGCTGGCCCGATTTGCCTGCCGGGCAGCGCGGCCGTACCAGGCCGGGAAACAGCCGGGCCAATATGAGTTTTGCGGTTATCCACATGACGGAAAAAGACGCTGCACCAAAACCCTGGGGTGGACGTTTCACCGAGTCGACTGACGCCTTCGTCGAGGCATTCACGGCATCCATCAACTTCGACAAGCGGCTGTATCGCCATGACATCGCCGGCTCGATCGCACATGCACGCATGCTGGCACACGTCGGCATTATCGCGAACGATGAATGCAAGCGTATCATTCAGGGGCTTGAGGATATCCGCACGGACATCGAGCGCGGCGACTTTGCCTGGTCCGTCGCCCTTGAAGACATCCACATGAATATCGAGGCGCGGCTCATCGATCGCATCGGTGACACCGGCAAGAAGCTGCATACCGGACGTTCCCGTAACGACCAGGTGGCAACAGACATCCGTCTCTACCTGCGAGATGAAATCGATGCCTTGTGTGCCGACCTCTCCCGGCTGCAGGCCGCACTGGTCGACCTCGCCGAACGCGAGGCAGGCACCATCATGCCGGGCTTCACGCACCTGCAGGTGGCCATGCCCGTCAGCTTCGGGCACCACATGCTGGCCTGGGAAGCGATGCTGGAACGGGACCATCAGCGCCTCCTGGACTGCCGCAAACGGGTCAACATCATGCCGCTGGGCGCTGCCGCCCTGGCAGGCACGAGTTTTCCCATTGACCGGGAATACAGCGCGAGCCTGCTGGGTTTCGATGCGCCTGCCAGCAACTCGCTGGATGCAGTGAGTGACCGGGATTTCGTCATCGAATTCTGTTCGGCAGCCTCCATTATCATGCTGCACCTGTCGAGATTTTCCGAGGAGCTGGTACTCTGGTCATCGGCACAATTCAGCTTTATTGAACTGCCGGACCGCTTCTGCACCGGCTCCAGCATCATGCCGCAGAAGAAAAATCCCGACGTTCCCGAGCTGGTGCGCGGCAAGAGCGGCCGCGTCACCGGTAACCTCGTCAGCCTGCTGATGCTGATGAAGAGCCAGCCGCTGGCCTACAACAAGGACAACCAGGAGGACAAGGAACCCCTGTTCGACAGCGTCGACACCCTGCGCGGATCACTGCGGGTGTTCGCCGACATGATGCCGACGATCGAGGTACACCGCGAGACCATGGAAAAGGCAGCACGCCAGGGGTTTTCCACAGCCACCGACCTGGCCGACTACCTGGTGCGCAAGGGCATCGCCTTTCGGGATGCACACGAGATCGTGGGCAGGGCCGTGCGTTACGGCGTCGACACCGGCAAGGACCTCGCGGACATGACCCTCGATGAGCTGCAGGGTTTTTCCGCGGTTATCGACAATGATGTTTTCTCGGTGCTGACACTGAAAGGCTCCATGGCAGCGCGTGATCACACCGGTGGTACGGCACCCTCACAGGTCCGCAGCGCCATCGCTGCTGCCAGGCAACGACTCGCAGCACGCTGAGCCGCTGTCTGCAGGCATCGCGCTGCGATCCGATATCCTTTCCGGTTGACTGCCGGTCAAACAACTCAAACGACATGAAAAAACGATGAAAGACATTTCCCTGAAGCAGGCGCTGGCACTACTGGACATCTCCCCGGTAGCAATTTTGCTGACCGGTGCGGACGGCCGGATTCACGGCTGCAACCAGGCCTTTGCAGACCTGCTCGGTGTGGCCCCCGACACCCTTGCAGGTCAATTACCCGATGACGGCATACTGGCACCCCTGCTGGGTCAGGGCACGCTCATCAACTGGATCATGCCGGACGGTGACACTCGCTGGCTGGCACTGGAAAGCTTCGAAATCGATGCAGCACCCGGCAGCAGTGCACGTTTCTATCTCGACGTGACCGCAAAGCTGCGATTCAAGCAGGAGCGTGATGCGCTGGCCCGGGAACTGCAGGTGCAGTCACTCTACGATGCCAGCCTGGGCAGTCTGTTCAGCCGCCACGGGGTGCTGGTTTCGCTGCGGCCGCTGGTCGCCCGCAGCAGGCGCTACAACAGCCCGCTGTCCGTGGTGACCATGCGCATCGACACCACGGCGGACAGCGGCAAGGCGCTGACCCGGGTCGCCCATCTGCTCAGGGACCAGACCCGCTGGGCGGACCTGGTTGGTTGCAACGCCGGACGCGACTTTATCCTTGTCCTGCAGGAAACCACCCGCGACGCAGCAGAGCAGCTGGTGCACAAGCTCGCAGCGCACCTCGAGCGCATGAACGCGGAAACAGACCAACCCGTACAGGCCTGTTATGGCATCACCCAGTGTCAGAAAGACGATGACGAGGTGTCCCTCCTGGAACGCGCCGAATCCGCACTGGCGCAAGCCTGCCAGAGTCCGGGTGGTACGGCTATCGCGATCTAGCCGGGCAGACCCAGACGCTGCACCAGCCAGCGGCGCACATCCACAATCTCTTCCGGGTACACCGCATGCGGCATGCTGTAGGTATGCCAGTCAACGTGGTAACCCGCTTGCTGCAAGCGTTTACGTGACTGTTCTGCCAGCGGCAGGGGGACCACCTGATCCTGGGTGCCGTGCGCCAGCATGATCGGAATTTCCTGGTTGGCAGCATGCCTTTCTGCATCCAGCAACGCCTCCAGCGGCAGGTAGGTCGACAACGCCAGGATACCTGCCAGCGGCTCGGGATAGCGCAGGCCGGTATGCAGCGCGATCGCGCCGCCCTGGGAAAAACCCGCAAGCAGGACACGCGATGCCGGTATGCCCAGCCGGGTTTCGCGCGCAATCAATGCCCGCAGTTGTGCCTCCGAGGCACGAATGCCTGCAACGTCCTCGCCACGACTGAAGTCCATTGCCGTGATGTCATACCATGCCGGCATCAGCATGCCGCCGTTGATCGTTACCCGGCGTCGCGGTGCATGCGGCAGCACCACGCGTACGTCCAGCGAATCCACGATGCCCAGTTGTGGAATCAGGGGCTCGAAATCGTGACCATCGGCACCCAGGCCATGCAGCCAGATGATGCTGGCACGCGGTGGCAACACGGGATTGATCTCAACGGCATCAAGCAGGGAATCTTGCATGTAGCGTAGTATGCACCAGTCGTCCCAACACGGCATTGGGTTTGCAGCGGCCACACCGTATACTGGCGGCATTTCAACAGGATGCCTGCCATGAGATATGCGCGCACAACCCGGCTGACATTGCTGCTCCTTGCGACCCTCGTCCTGCTGGGTGGCTGCGGCCAGAAGGGACCACTGTACCTGCCCGACGAAGAGCAGCAGGAAGAGACGTGAGGCTCGCAGAGGCAACACAGCAGCATGGATCACTTTAGTTACCACAACGGCAGCCTGCAT
>JASFOC010000098.1:0-7693 GCA_050116715.1 Gammaproteobacteria bacterium | reverse complement strand
GCAAAAGTTGCTCCAGTGCAAAAAATACACTGAACCCCGCAATGATCCAGACAAAAAAACTGTCGTTGCTACCGTATTGTGCAAGCCCCGCAGGAATCATGTGAAAGAAGGCGCCTCCAATCAGAGAGCCAGCCGAAAACGCAACCAGCGGGAGAATAATTTTCCGGAGGGTGGATTCCTTTAATACGAGCGTAACACTGCCAACCATTGCGATAGCACTCATCAGGAGGCTGCTTCCAATAATCCAGGTCAGTGTACTCATCCGGGATATTTATCCTGTTCCGCCGCTTGCCGACGTTCGGTATTCGCCGGGGGAGGGCACTACAAGTGCGGGTATGTATCGGACGCTCAGAAAACAGGCGATGGCTGTTCCCGGCCGGCTTTTCTAGTTTGCAGTACCCGTATACCGTGAGCAAGCACGGTACCTTCAGCTGGACTGAAAGCCTTGATGATGACGTGCATGGTGGCCAGTTTGTTCAGGACTGCTGTAGCATCTCCCGTGTTGTGTTGTTCCTGTCAGCAAATCGCGCCGTTGCTGGAAATACCATTAATTGGCCTGACTACATCAGGGAGGCATAGATGCTGGTTTTCGGTCCCGTTCCATCACGCCGCCTGGGGCGCAGTCTGGGTATAAACAATATCCCGCCCAAGGCCTGTTCCTACTCCTGTGTCTATTGCCAGGTCGGACCCACCCGGGCCCCCGAGATTGCCCCGCGTAAATTCTATACGCCGGAGCTGATCTGTCAGGAGGTGGGAAGTCGTCTCTTACAGGTCCACGAGGCGGGCGGTCGTGTTGACTACCTGACCTTTGTCCCGGACGGTGAGCCCACCCTGGATTCACACCTGGGTGAGACCATCGAGCGTCTGCGCCCCCTGGGCATCCCTGTTGCCGTGATTTCCAATGCATCCCTGCTTTGGCGCAAAGCGGTCCGGGAAGCGCTGATGGCGGCGGACTGGGTTTCGCTCAAGGTGGATGCAATTGATGAAATCCTGTGGCGCCGGATAAACCGGCCCCATCCATCCCTTGACCATGCGGCAATCCTGGACGGGATGTCGGTCTTTGCCGATGCTTTCCGCGGGACACTGGCGACGGAGTCCATGATCGTCAGGGATCTGAATGATGATGACCGGACAGCAAACGACCTGGCCGGGTTCCTGGGTAAACTCGGTCCTGATATTGCCTACCTTTCAGTTCCCACGCGGCCGCCCGCAGAAAAGCATGTCCGCGCCCCGGGCGAGGCGACCCTGAATCGTATCTATCAGGTTGTTTCCCTAAAAGTGAACAATCTGCAGCTTCTGACAGGTTACGAAGGCAATGCCTTCGCATCGACAGGCGATGTGGCGGAGGACCTGTTGTCGATCACGTCCGTACACCCGATGCGCGAAGCAGCGGTGCGTGAACTGCTGGACAAGACCGGAACCCACTGGCGCGTGGTAGAAAAATTGATTGCAGATGAACAGCTAATGCAGACAGAGTACGAAGGCATGAAATTCTATGTTCGGCGTATACCGGGTAAATCCGGGTAAGCAGGTAATCAGTCCGGGCGGTGACCAGGGCACTCCGGTTGCAGATGATTTTCTCAAGCGGGTGTTAGTGAGGTAAAGAGGTTGCAGTTGCCCTGGCGGGTTGCCTTGCTGCTAGCCGGGCGAAATGCCACGTGGTTGAACACCATCCTGAGGCTATGCCGGTCCGCATGCCTCCTCCCGGGGGCATGGATCGAGCGCGAATCCCGTCGCACCTATCGGATGCTTTCCAGGTAGTTACCGAGAATCTCGTACTGGGCGTCCACCTCCTTTTTTACCCGGTCTTCGGTATCCGTGAACTTCGGGTAGTTCCCTTCATGATCGATGCTGGCACAGGTCCGTGCCATGAGACAGTACATCGATACCCTTTCGGCCAGGTGGTGTTTGCTGGCTTCATAATACGTCGGTGCCAGGCAGTGCATGCAGGCCTCGGCAACAAAATGTTCTGCCTGCTGCTTGTAGTCCAGTAGAGAGAAATGGGACCGGGGAGAGGTTTGCAGGTAGACTGAATGAGCTGCGCGGTAGGCTTCTTCAAGCTCCTCTGCGGACATGTCGTCAATTTTTTTGAGTAAGGCCGGTGCCTGCTTGATGCAGCTTGCATGTGCCAGGTCCAGCACGTTTTCTATGAACCTGGCGCTGACGGCACGTTGCTGTGCGAGTGTAAGTGAGCTCAGTGATTCCCTGAAGGCTGTATTGCTGGTGATTTTCGTCATATCACTTTACTCCTTGGAGGATGAAGAATTACGGCGGCCTGTTTTTGGCTGTGACCTTGTTATTGCCTCCTGGCCTTCCACCTGAAACAACCACAGGCTGATTGTAGCCTTTTGGCAGAGGATAACTACAGCCTGCCCTGCAACTTGTGAGCAGAAACTAATATATAGCCGGGGACTGGACAATGATCCAGGTCAATATCCCGCTTGTTCGAAACCTTGCCAGCTCGCTGGCAGGCAGCTCTGCGCCAGCGGGCAGTCAAGGCTGCCGCGGGCTGTGCGAGGGGGCGACGACGTGCCCCGGGCGTTTTATACTGGCGTTGGTATAACCCGGGTGCTCCCGGTTTCCTTGCAATCCGGATGACAGAACAGGTTTCAATGGCTCAAATGTCTCATGCGCGGCAACCTGGAAAACCACTTCGCGGCAAGCGGATACTGGTGTGCGGAAAGGGAGGCAGCGGCAAGAGCACCCTGGTTGCCGTGATGGCCACTATTTTGCAGCGAAAAACCTACGAGGTTATGGTCCTGGACGGTGACGCCTCAAACCCCGAGGGCCTGGTGAGATTACTGTTCGGCCTGGGCGTTGAGGGTGAGCCAAAGCCGCTGATAGAATTTTTCGGTGGTATCAAGGTGGTAACCTGCCCGGTAGACGATCCATCGCCGCTGACGCGGATCGATGACGCCAGCCCCGTGCCGGAAAACAGGATCAATATCTCCAAAGAGCTTTCTCCCGAATACTATCTCCAGAAAGACAGTATGAAGCTGTTACAGGCAGGGAAGATCGCAAGCTACGGACAGGGTTGCGACGGACCGCTGGAGAAGGTGGTCAGGGACTTCATGATTGAAGGGGATGCCGTGAACCTGATTGATATGAAGGCCGGTATCGAACATTTTGGCAGAAAGATACCGGACCGGATGGATATCATCCTGGGCGTGCTGGATTACACCCTCGAATCTGTTTCCATCGCAAAAAGGATGGCCGAATTCTGCCGCGAGGCGGGTATCAGGAATTTCTGGTTGATCCTGAACAAGATCGGATCGAAAGCGGTGGAGTCCATGCTCATGGACAGGCTGAAGGATCTGCAGGGGCAGGTGATTGGTTCGGTATCCTACGACCAGGAACTGATCAAGGCGGGGCTGTCAGGGAATGCCCTTGGTGAATGTACGGCCCTGGAAGAGGTTGAGCGTGTCGTGGAACGGCTGGAACGGCTGGTTGCAGCCGGGGAAGAAACAGCAAAATGAAAGCTTTCCCGCCTTGCGTGGCCGGATAATGGCATGACTCACTGGTTCAAGGCGCCACTGCTGTACCTGTTGCCGCAGCATGCACTCTCGCGAATAGTGCAATGGAGCACGCGCAGCCGGCGCTTTCCATTTCGTAAATCCGTTATCCGCTGGTTTATCCGTCGCTACCAGGTGGATATGTCAGAAGCCCTGGAACCGGACCCTGATGCCTACCCGGACTTCAACAGCTTTTTTACGCGGGCATTGCGTCCCGGGGTTCGCCCCGTCGTTGAGGAAGCAGGGCAAATCTGTTGCCCGGATGATGGCACCATCAGCCAGCTGGGCGATATCCAGGGAGAGCGGATATTCCAGGCCAAGGGACACAGCTATTCCCTGGTGGAACTCCTGGGGAGTTCCGAAGCACGCGCAAGGCCGTTCCTTGGCGGCCGGTTTGCGACCACCTACCTGTCCCCGGGCGACTACCACCGGGTGCATATGCCTTTGTCTGGTCGCCTGGTGGAGATGGTGTATATCCCGGGGCGCTTGTTTAGCGTGGCGCCTGACTATACTGAATCTGTACCGCGCCTGTTTGCACGCAATGAGCGTGTCGCCTGTATTTTCCAGACAGAAGCGGGTCCGATGGCCGTCGTCCTGGTAGGGGCCATCTTCGTCGGTTCCATTGAAACGGTGTGGGCGGGTGAAATTACCCCGCCACGGGGCAAGGCGATCAAGGTGACGCGCTATCCTGCAAGTGACCCTGGCATCCAGCTCGAGTGCGGTGAAGAACTGGGACGTTTCAACATGGGCGGCTCGACCATCATCACCCTGTTCGGCCCGGGATCCGTGGACTGGTATTCCGGACTTGTGCCGGCAATGCGGGTGAAGTTCGGGCAGTCCCTTGGGCAGGTGAGACGCCCGCCAGCAAGCTAGCCTGCAAATATCAGCAAGGCAACGGCCATGAACATCGACATTATCGCTGCAGAGTCCATGGGTGTGCGCGGGCTGTGTTGCCTGGTGACATTGCCGGACCGGCGCATTGTCATTGATCCGGGGGTTGCGCTGGGCATCCGGCGGCATGGCCTGCTACCCCATCCACTGCAGATCGCCGTGGGGCACAGTGTTCGCGGAAAAATAGTGCAGGTACTGGAAGCCGCAACTGATGTGGTATTCAGCCATTTTCATGGTGACCATGTGCCACTCGTGGACGCGAATCCCTACCAGCTATCCGTCCAGGCGCTTCCCCCCTGTTTCCGCGAGCTGCACGGCTGGTGCATGTCCGGTGATGGCCTGTCTGCGGGTATGAGTCAACGCTTCCAGGACCTGGCAGTGCTGCTGGGCGCAAACCTGCAGGTTGCGGAAGGACGGTCAGAAGGGCCATTGTCGTTCTCCCCGTCCGTACCGCATGGTGCAGCAGGCAGCAGCACGGGTAGCCTGATGATGACACGGATCGAAATGAACAAGCAGGTGTTCGTGCACGCCTCCGATATCCAGCTGCTGGATGCTGCGACCGTAGACCGCGTAATCGACTGGTGCCCGGACATCGTGCTCGCCGCAGGCCCGCCCCTCTATCTCGACCGCCTCGGCAGGGCCGGGCGCGAGTACGCCTGGGGCAACGCGAAGCGCCTGGTGCAAACTATCGACACCGTCATTCTTGATCATCACATCATGCGGAGTACGGAAGGCGCGGTCTGGCTGGACGAGCTATCCGCAGCAGCAGGCAGGCGCGTATATTGCGCCGCGGACTTCATGGGCCAGCCCAGACGTCTGCTGGAGGCAGAGAGGGTGCAGCTATACGCGGAAATGCCGGTTCCTGACGGGTGGCATGATAACTACGCCAGTGGCAGGGTGGACATCACCGGGTATTTTGACGCGACGGGTTACAAGGCACGTGATCCTGACATGGCAGCAGGCTGATGTTGTGCTGAAGTGTGCGGAAGGTCGCACGCATTCCGTCAGGGCCGGTTTGCCTTGACGACGACAAATGCCCCCTGGCCATAACCGGCGCGTAACGGCTCGATTTCGTCAGTCTCTTCCAGTGGCTTCGACAATGTCTGCACCCAGGCCGGCGCGGTGAAGCCGGTATCGCGCAGCAGTTGTTGTACCGCTTCGGCAGAATAGAATGTCGCCTCGCGATAAAACACGTTCCCGGCCTGGTGTGCCAGGTAGTCTTGACCGATCCTGCTGCTGCGGTCGATGAAGCCGATCACCAGTTCACCTCCCGGTTTCAGGACGCGGTACGCTTCTGCCAGCATGGCAGTGGCATCATCCACGAAGCAGATTGTCGTGATGCTCAGCGCATAGTCGAAGCGGTTATCCGCAAAGGGAAGGCTTTCGGCGACTGCCTGCACGGCCAGGATGTGCCTGTTGGCTGCGTAATCCAGTACCTCGCGGACCGGGTCGATGCCCACCTGTACGCCCAGCGGGGCGGCGAAGCGTCCGGTGCCGACGCCGATCGCCAGTCCCAGGCCGCGCCAGGGCAGCAAGGCGCGGACGGCCAGCAACTCCGAGTGCCAGGCCGTCGCATGGCGTACGAACCAGTCATCGTAGCGACGTGGGTAAGCCCTGAAAGGCGCTGTTCCCGGCATGCCTAGCGTAGCGCCCTGCGGGCCTTGCCAGCGCGGCTGTCAGCCTCTGGCGATGTCACGTTGCATCCTGCCGATCATGTCCTGTTGTGCCGCTTGCGGCAGCACTTCGCTGCGGTGCCCGGCGGTTTGTTCGCCCCGTTACTGCAACAGGCGTACCCGGCCTGCAATCCTGACATATTGCCATCCGCTCGCGGAGGGAGATGTTTCCCGGCTGTTGGCGCATCACGCCTTTACATCACGGGTCATGGGCTGTTGTCAACCCGCCCTTGCCGCTGATTGTCATTTCACGGCTGACCGTGGTGGCTGATAACATGACATACTTTGATGTGCTGACGCTAACGGCGGCTTTTCCGTCAGGGGACAGGTTATCCCGTTTTCGGCGCACAGGGTGAAGCACAGGGTACAAGGGCACAGGCACGATAGGGGGCAAGGGGGTGGTGTATCTGTCCCAAATGCGGACAACGGACAGAACACCGGCAGGGCATCCCCTGCCAGGAAGCGGCGTGTCCGGAATCTGGTGCGAAAATGCTCCGCGAAGGCGCTTATCATCACGAGCTGCTGCTAAAGAAACGCGCCGGCAAGGATCCGCGGGCGTGAAGGAATCACAGCGCTGGCTGCCAGCATCCTGATAACGCTCGATTGCCGGCAGCTGTCAGAAAATCGACGTGATCCTCAGGGGTGGAATTTCACAGCAGGATTGGTTAAAACAACCGGGTGATCAAGTCCGTCAAACCCAGGCATGCAAATGTACCCGCGAGGGAGACAATATCCAGCAGGAATATGAATCGCGCACAGGAAAAAGCTGCAGGCGATTGTTCCGTTGCTGTGGACTTGAGGGGGAAGTGCTTTTATTCTTCTGCTGCAATGATGCCTGCATTGCAACGCGCCGCAATTTTCCCTGGTTGGCTGGTAGACCCCGCAGTACACGGCGCGCCAGTTGTTGAGAATGCGTGAATGTGTACAGCAGTTAAAACAGAAACAATCACGCTAACACGATCTGTAGTATCAAACGATAAATGTTGCATCGAAATGAAAAGGATTTTCAGGGGATGCGATTACGCCTGTCCGGAAACACGGCGGCAGACATCTTCATCTGGTTTGCCGGTGTGCTGAATAGAATTACAGGAAGAACCCCCGCGCCTGAAAAACCACCTGTAGATGCTCCGCCGGGGCAGCCCGGGAAGCAGCCTGTCATTGCCCCGCAAAAAAGGGCTGAAGAGCCGCATGTAGTGCATCTGCCGACAACGACTCAGGAAGCGCAGGGAGTTACCCCGCCGGGGCGGGCTGAAGCGCCCCGTGTGGTTGTTTCGCAGAAGGGGATGGTTAAACCTGCGGAACATCCGCGGATGCCTGCGCGATGTGTCGTGTTCTCCGATACCGATAACAGCATCAATCCTGTCATTAATACGCTGCGTTTTGCCGGAATTCTTGGTGAAAAAGCCGGGCTTGCAGACGAGCTGGCAGGTTTGAGTATCTTTCACACCGGTGACCTGATAGACAAAAATAACCCTGATCCTGCTGTTGTAGAATACTGGCAACAACTTCGGCGGGATACCCTTGCAAAGGGCGGCCAGGTCAAGCTCATGGCCGGAAATCATGAGCTGGAAATCTGGCAAAAGATCCGCTCAGGTAAAAAATTCGGAATGAGTCCGG
>JASFOC010000097.1:0-7693 GCA_050116715.1 Gammaproteobacteria bacterium | reverse complement strand
TAGGAAATGATGGTCAGCACGATCATCACGTAGGCACCGTAAAATGCCATGTGCCCGTGCGCCGCCGTGATCTGGCTGCCGTGCGTGTAGTAATTCACCGGTGACAACGTATGCAGGAAACCCCACACACCCGCACCGAGGAAGGCCATCACCGCAGTGCCCAGCGCCCACAGGGTTGCCACCTTGTTGGGATGGTTGCGACGCCGGCGGTTCACCATGTTGAAGGCATACACCGTCATCATGAAGAACGGGATGGGCTCCATGGCGGAGAAGATCGAACCCCACCACTGCCAGTACTCCGGCGCCCCGATCCAGTAGTAATGGTGGCCGGTGCCGATGATGCCGGTGATCAGGGTCATGGCGATGATCACGTAGAGCCATTTTTCGATGATCTCGCGATCCACACCGGTGATCTTGATCAGTACGAATGCCAGGATGGCACCGAGGATCAGTTCCCAGACGCCTTCCACCCAGAGATGCACAACCCACCACCAGTAATATTTGTCCAGCACCAGGTTGTCAGGCACGTAAAAGGCAAACAGGAAGAACACCGCCAGCCCCAGCAGCCCCAGCAGCAGCACCAGATTGACCACCGTCTTGCGTCCCCTGAGGACGGTCATGCTGATATTGAACAGAAAGGCCAGTGCCACGACCACGATGCCGATCTTGGTGATGGTCGGCTGTTCCAGGAATTCACGTCCCATGGTCGGGAGCAGGTCGTTCATGGTCAGCTCCGCCAGCGTCGCATACGGCACCAGCAGATAGCCGGCCACGGTCAGGCCCGCGGCCACCAGGAAGACCCAGAACATCAATTTGGCCAGCAAGGGTGAATACAACTCCGTTTCCGCCTCTTCCGGCACCAGGTAGTAGGACGCACCCATGAAACCGAACAGCAGCCACACGATCAGGGTGTTGGTGTGCACCATGCGCGCCACGTTGAAGGGAATTTCGGGAAACAGGAAATCACCCCAGAGATATTGCAGCCCCATGATCAGGCCGAACAGGATCTGCGCCACGAATAGCGCAATGGCCGCCACGAAATAGGGTTTGGCTACAGCTTGAGATTGATATTGCATCAGACAGTCTCCTCTCTTAACCCTGGACATTCGGCGGCCAGTTGGCCGTGTCGATTTCGGATGAATACTTCAAAAACTCGGCAATGGCATTCAGTTCCTCGTCCGTGAAGTTGAATTGCGGCATGCTGCGCCGGCCCGGAATGCCGTCCTTCGGGCGGCTCTTGATAAAGCCGATGATCGCCTCCTTGCTGTTGCCGTAACGGGTATAGACATTGCCCAGTTCCGGCGCGAAATAGGCACCCTCGCCCAGCAGGGTGTGGCAGCCGATGCAGTCATTCTCCTCCCACAACAGCTTGCCCCGGGCGACCTCGGGGGTGATTGCCGCGCGGTTGTCCCGGCTTGGCAGCGCTCGCGTGGTATCGAACGTCAGCGCGACAAACAGCAGAAAGAAAAACACGGCGCCACCGTAGAAAATATTGCGCGCCATCGATTTGGTAAATGTTCCACTCATGTGAGGCACCTCCCCGGCCGGTAATCTGGCAGTCATCCTATTCCCCGCATGCCCGGCCAACCTTGACCTATGTTAAGCAGCCGCACAGGGACACGGAGGTGAGTCAGGATCGCGCGGCCTGCTCCGCCGCGACATCGCCTCTTTGCCAGATCAGGATTTCATAACTGCCTGTGGAACCCCGCTGCCGCCTGTAGCTGAAGCCCTGCGACACCAGCATCGGGTACAACAACACCGGGTCCCGGTGGCAGAGCATGCGCAGGTAATCGCCCGGCGCAAGCGACTCGACCTCGGCCAGCGTACGCAGCAGGGGTTCCGGCACTTCCATGTTGCGCACATCCAGCAAATGTTCCTTGCCCATGCAACAGCCCCTGCTCGCCGTGGAAAAACATTCCGGGAAAAATCAGGCGGGTAAACAGCGCAATGAACATGACGGTATGTGCGACATGCCGCTGTAATGGCCACGCCCCCCGGAGTGGACGGCAACTGTCACACGCCCGCAGCACGTCTGCCTTGATCTCGGTTAAGATGCGACAGGCTGACAAATTGAGTATGCTGCAGGCATGCAAAAGACCGCTGCCCTCCCCGGTGAACTGCGCCAGCATCATCTGTTCGCAGGACTCAGTGACGAACAGCTCGAACGGCTGCTGCAGACAACGCATGTACAGCAGCTGGAAGAAGGCCAGCTGTTGTTTGCCTGCGGCCAGGAGGCCAGGCATTTCTACATGGTACGCAGCGGCTCGATCAGGCTGTACCTGTCGGCACCGGACGGCAGTGAAAAGGTAGTCCACCTGGTTAACCCGGGCGAAACCTTTGCCGAGGCCATCACCTTCATGGACGGCCAGCGCTTCCCGCTCAATGCCAGCGCCCTGGGCAAGACGGAGGTCATCGCCTTTTCAAATGCCAGCTTTCGCGAGATCCTGCGCGAATCGACCGACACCTGTTTCCGGCTGCTGGCCGACATGAGCACCTGGCTCAAGAAACAAATCCAGGATATCGACGCACTGACGCTGCAGAATGCCACCCTGCGCTTCAGCAACTTTTTGTTGCACCAGATACCACCCGGTGAGCTGCACGATGTGAAGATCGAACTCGCCGCGCCCAAGCACGTGATCGCCTCGCGCCTCTCCATCCAGCCGGAGTCCTTCTCGCGTATCCTGCGCAACATGCAGAAAAGCGGCCTCATCAGCGTGGAAGGCAGCTGCATTCATATCGCCGACGTGGAAGCACTGGGTACACGGGGAAGCTGAAACAGCACTCGCCGTTTTCGGGCTGTGCTGGCCGCTGCCCGCAACAGGAATATTCAGGAACGCCCGGGTATCGCGGCCGGCATCCAGAGAACAGGCATAAAGAGTCCGTTACTGCACCCGACAGCCGCAGCCAGCGGATTAATGCTGGACATAAATCAGCTGGCTGGTGTCGAAACCCAGGCCCTCGGCATAGGACACGAGTTGGTCCACAATGGTCCTGTCAAGGTCCGGGGTTCTGGCCAGAATCCATAAATACGACGTATCCGGCCCGCACACCAGAGCATAGCGGTAACCGTGATGATCGAGCTTGATAATGTTGTAGGCACCGTAAAAAGGTCCAAAGAAAGAAACCTTCAGGCGGCCGGTGTGCGGGTCATCGATAAAGTAGGCCTTGCCTTCCGCCTCCCGCCACTGGCCACTGGCCGTATCAAACCCCCGGTTGACCACCCTGAGACCGCCATCCGGCCTTGATGAATACTGTGCAGTGATTTTTTCCAGTCCGCGCTCGAAACTGTGGTCAAGACGCGCGATCTCGTACCACTTGCCCAGGTACCGGTTGACATCGAAGTCGGAAACCGGTGTCACACCCTGCGGCATCCCGGTGCAACCCGCGGCAAGCAGTGCACAGGCAACAACAGCGGCTATCAGCCATGCAGGTTTCACTGACTGCCTCTCCGCCTGGCGAACCGGCTTTTACGGCTGCGCCTGCCAGCTGCGGGACTCGCACTGTCCGCAACGACATGTGGCGCGCCGGCCAGTTCCATTGCCTCCCGGTGCTGCTCCGGAGTCATCGCGGCTGCCACCACCTGCAGCAAAGTTTGCGCGCCGGTATCACCCTGCTGAAGCGCGCGACTCAGCCAGTAGAACGATTTGACCTCGTCCTGCGCCACGCCGCGCCCTTCCGCATAGATCAGTCCGACGCGATACTGGGCATCGACATCCCCCTGCTCCGCAGCCGCGAGTAACCCGGTCACGATTTCCGGATCTCCCCGCAGCAGCGCCTGGATACTGATATCAGTCATAGTCACAGCCACTTCCTCAGGTTATGAGTCCACCCCGGGGAATCCCGGTATTCTCATTTCTTGTACAGCAAGATACAATGTTTGTACAAAGCTTTAAAGGGACAAGCCATGAAATCCGCCACAGCGAACTTGCCGCAGCCGCCCAGGGAGGGACTGCTGCCCATCCGGACGGTATCAATACTGACCGGCGTCAATCCGGTCACGATACGCGCCTGGGAAAGACGTTACGGCCTGATCACTCCCCAGCGGACGCCCAAGGGGCACCGCCTTTACTCGCACCAGGATGTCGAGCGCATCAAGCAGATCGTCGAGTTGCTCAAACAGGGCATTTCAGTCGGCCACGTCAAGCCGCTGCTGGATCAGAGCCCGGATGACGGCTCAGTACAGTCCGCAACAGAAGATGGCGATACCTGGAAGCAGTACCAGGACAGAATGCTCGACGCCATCGAGAAATTTGATGAACCCGCACTGGACAGCAGTTACAACGACGCGCTGTCACTGTATCCGATCGACATCGTCAACCAGCGCCTGACCACCCCGCTGTTGCGCCTGCTCGGCGAACGCTGGAACCTGCGCGAGGCAGGCGTTGCCGAGGAGCACTTCTTCTCGGTTTACCTGCGCAACAAGCTGGGCACCCGCCTGCATCACATAAACCAGCGCAGCCATGCGCCGCTGCTGTTGCTAGCCTGCCTGCCGGGCGAACTGCATGAAATCGGCCTGCTGTTTTTTGCGCTGTCCGCCGTCAGCTATGGCTACCGCGTGCTGATACTCGGCGCCAACACGCCGCTGCCGCAAATACCCCTGGTGCTCGAAAGGAAGGATTGCGCGGCTATAGTATTATCGAGCTCCGCGAAGCCTGCACGCGGCATTATCGACAGCGGCCTGCCGGAACTGGCGGACCAGGTATCCATCCCCGTCTTTATCGGCGGAAAGGCCGCCGCCTCGCACCGGAAAGCACTCGAGGCAAGCGGCGTCATCTGCCTGGGCGAGGACATAAGCGACGGACTGCAACTGGTAAGCAACACGTTAAAAGCTGCCGGACCACGATGATATGACGGCAGCGGTGCTCTGGCTGCGTCGTGACCTGCGCCTGGCAGACAACCCTGCGTTACAGGCAATCATCGGAGCCGGCCGCAGTCCGATACCTGTTTACATCCACGACGAACCCGACCCTGACTGGCCGCTCGGCGAGGCCAGTAGCTGGTGGCTGCATCAAAGCCTGCTTGCCCTGCAACAATCCCTGCAGCGATGCGGCAGTGACCTGCTGGTATTCCGCGGCAATACTGAAGCCATCCTGGCACAACTGCTGCGCCAATCCGGCGCCGATACCCTGGCCTGGAACCGTTGCCACGAACCTGCACAGCTGACACGGGATGCGCACCTCATGCAGGTCTTCACGCGGCAGGGTTATCACGTCAGTTGCCATAACGCGGCGCTGTTACGCGAACCCGGCGAGGTCCTCAAAAAAGACGGCACGCCATACCGCGTGTTTACGCCATTCTGGAAGGCACTGCACCGCATCGGGCCTGCGCGGCAACCCATCCCCGCCAGTGACAGTCTGCCGGCCTTTGACGCTACCAGCCTGACCGGCTCACTGCCCGTCACCGCACTCGGACTGCTGCCGCCGGTCAAGTGGTACCTGGGGTTTCCCCGGCACTGGACACCCGGGGAGGCCGGTGCATGGGCCGGACTGGAAAGCTTTTGCGAGGACCGGCTGGCCGACTATGCAAGCACGCGCGACATACCCGCAGCTGCCGGAACCTCCCGGCTGTCCGCTCACCTGCATTTTGGTGAAATCAGCCCGGTACAGATCTGGCATTACCTGATGCAGCGCGCATCCATGAAAACCGCTGCCGGCACCCTTACCGCGACCGAGTCATACCTGCGGGAAATTGCCTGGCGTGAATTCAGCCACCACCTGCTGCACCGCTTCCCGCACACCACGCTGCAACCACTGGATCCGCGCTTTGCATCATTCCCCTGGCGCAGCGGGTACCAGGACCTGCTGGAACAATGGCAGCAGGGACACACCGGCATTCCCATCGTGGATGCCGGCATGCGCGAATTGTGGTCAACCGGCAGCATGCACAACCGTGTCCGGATGATCGTTGCATCGTTCCTGACCAAGAACCTGCTGATTCCCTGGCAGGAGGGCGCCCGCTGGTTCTGGAACACGCTGCTGGACGCCGACCTGGCAAACAACACCATGGGCTGGCAATGGGTTGCCGGCAGCGGCGCAGACGCCGCGCCCTACTTCCGGGTCTTCAACCCGGTGTTGCAGGGAGAAAAATTCGACAGGGGCGGGCGCTATGTGCGCCACTGGGTACCGGAACTGGCCCGCCTGGGAGACAAGTACATTCACCGGCCCTGGGCGGCAGACCCGGCACGGCTTGCCGAGGCCGGCATCAGGCTCGGGGATGAATACCCGCAGCCCGTGGTCGATTTGGCGGCCAGTCGCAAGGCAGCGCTGGCGGCATGGGATCACGTTAAAAGGCGGCGCGGCTAACGTCTGGCACATCTCCGGAAGCGTTTACGATTTCAAACAGCAACTCACGCTGCTGCAGACAGGAGACCAGCTCTGCCAGCGCAGCCGCCACGACAGCCTGCTCGCCCCGAAAGCCGATTTCTATCGAGTTGACTTCGCCCAGGTGCGGCAGGCTGAATAAGCCTGCATCGGGATGACGCGCGGACAAGGCCTCCATGAGCGGGAGCAGGTCAGACTCACGCACATTGATAACCCTGGCCGAGGCTTCCTGCCGCCGTAAATGGACAGCAGGGTAGTATTGGTCCAGCACCCATTCAAGCATGGGCCACGCCATCACCGGGAAGCCCGGCAGGAAATGATGGTCGTACAGGCTGAACCCCGGGATACGGTTATACGCATTGGGTATCAGCACGGCATGCTCGGGCAAATCCGCCATGCGAACCCGGTTGGGGTAGGCCTCCCCTCCAAACCGTTCCTCGATCATGGCCAGCGCCTCCGGGTTCCTGACAAGCGGGGCGTCGAAGGCCTCGGCTGCCGCCTGGCGGGTCCGGTCGTCCGGTGTTGCCCCGATCCCCCCGAAACAAAACACCGGCACTGTATCCTCTGCGGTGATTCGCAGCTCCCGTACCAGTCGGCGCCGGTCGTCACCCGCAAACCTGGCCCAGGCAAGCTGCAACCCCCGCCTGTCGAGCGTTTCGATGACATGCAGACAGTGGCTGTCCGTGCGCTTCCCTGCAAGGATTTCATCGCCTATCACCAGCAGGCCAAACTGCCGCGGGTTGTTCATGACGGGTGCTAGAGCGTATTCCGCAGCTTCAGCGCCTGCGGATGCGGATTCAGGTACACCTGATCATCGATGTAGGGATGCGGATGAATGCTGAAATGGTGCTGCAACAGCCGCAGCGGCACAACCAGGGGATATTCACCGCGCCGGTAGGCATCGATGGTCTCCGCAAGGTCCGTGCGGTGCGCCGAGTCCAGGTTGTCCTTCAGGTAACCGAGCAGGTGCTGCAGGACATTGGTATGGCGCTTGCGTGTAGCCGGCCGGGACAGCGCCTGCATCAGCCCGTGGATATAACTGCTGCAGATCTCCTCGAACGGCTGCCGGTTGAGGTCTGCCAGCATCTGTCCCAGCTTCTGGTACATGATCGTGCTGTGTGCCAGCACCAGGTACTTGTGGCGCGAATGAAACCGGATCAGCGCGGCCTTGTCAGGCTGCCCGCCCTGCAACGCCTTCCAGCGCGCGTACACGTATACCCGGGTAACGAAGTTATCGCGCAAGTCCGCATCGTTGAGGCGTCCCTCTTCCTCGACCGGCAGCAGCGGGTTGGCAGCCATCACCTCTTTCGCGAACAGGCCGGAAACGACGCGCTCGGCCATCCCCTTGTCGTTGTACAGCTTGACGCGCTCCA
>JASFOC010000096.1:0-7745 GCA_050116715.1 Gammaproteobacteria bacterium | reverse complement strand
AACTTCGAGGTCGGGTCGCTGCGCATCCCGCTCACCGGCTGGTACGATTCCCGGGCACTGAATGCCATTGAAAACATGCTCAGGGGCGGCGCCGAGTTCCACTTTTTCCTGACATCGCATTTCATGTACGGTACCGGCACACGCATCCTGACATTGTCGACCAGGAAACCGCTTGCGATTATCTACAAGGAAATCGGCAAGATGTACATCAGGATGGATTGAAGAGCCGCTCTCGCGGCATTACCCGGGAGGGGGACAGCCCTTCGAGTTCGACATACAAGCCCCCCGGGTCGAGCTTTTCGATCAACCGGTTCCACAGCGATGCCGGGCGGGTACTGAAAATGGCCGCTGGTTCGGCCTCGATGACGTACCAGTCTCCCCGCCGGATTTCCTGCTGCAACTGCCCCGCGGTCCAGCCTGCGTGTCCCATGTAGAAACGCAGCGCATTCACCGGCTTCTGTTCGGCGAGCAGGCGATCGAGTACGCGGCGATCGTGGCTGAAGAACACGTCACCTGCGACCTGCCGCACCAGCGGGTTTTCCTTTTCACTGCGAATCAGCATGGTGATCATGTCGTGCTTGACCGGGCCGCCGTAATAGATCGGATGATCGTCTCCTGCAGCCTCCTCGACGCCGCTCACGGCATCCGCCAGCAGGATCTCGCTGGGCCGGTTCACGACCAGTCCGAGCGAACCGGCGTCATTATGCGTCACGAGGTAGACCACCGTCTGCCTGAAATGAGGGTCTGTCAGGTCGCGACTGGCCACCAGGAACAGGCCGGGGGCCGGTGCCGGCGCGCGGGCCAGGGATGCGACATTAGTCAGGAATCCCCCCTGTGCAACACCGTAATGCAGGCTCGCGGCCACACTTGCCAGCAGCAGAACAAAAATATTTATTATCAATAACCTGGAACGATTCATGACACCCACCTGACTCGACTTGAGTCACCCCGGGACTTCACCATAGTGTAGTACGGAATCCGGCCGGGGGGATATCCGCGCCGCTGTTAAAGCAGCGGTGCGGCAAGATGGGTGACGTTTTCCAGCAGGCGTCGGCCGAAGGTTCGCTGTTTCCATTCGGATACTTCCAGCAGGTTCGAGTTGTCGATGTAGCCGGACTGGAGTTCCCGAATCTGCTTGGTGACGTCGCGGTTGTAGATGAGCAGGGAGATTTCAAAGTTGAGCCACAGGCTGCGCATGTCGAGGTTGACTGAACCGAACAGGCAGAACTCCCCGTCAACCGTGATGGACTTGGTATGCAGCAGGCCGCCCCTGAACGCGGCAATCGTGATACCCTCATCCAGCAGGTCCTCGAACACCGCGCGGCTGGCATAATCAACCAGCCTGGAATCATTCTTCTCCGGCAGCACGATGGTGACAGCAACACCACGATGCGCAGCCGAGACCAGCGCTGTGAGCAACGAATCATCCGGCACGAAATACGGCGTGGTGACAATCAGCTCGTGCCTTGCCGCATAGAATATCGACAGCAGCAATTGCAGTATCGCCAGCGGCTTGCGGGCAGGACCCGATGGCATTGCCTGCAGCACCGCCGGCCCCAGCTCCTCTACGGGCGCCACATCGTGACACTCCTCCAGCCTGGCCAGCCGGACGCCTGTGGCCACTTCCCAGTCCTGCAGGAAAATTCCTCCGAGTGCCTCGACAGCGGGACCCTCGATGTGCAGCATCGCGTCAATCCATTGCCCGACGCCTTCGTCCTGCTTGAAATAGCGGGGATCAACCAGGTTCTGGCTGCCGGTGTAGCCGATCTTGCCGTCAAGCACAGCGATCTTGCGGTGGTTGCGCAGGTCAGCGCGGGAAAACAGGGTCGAAAAGATACCCACGGGCAGCGATATGCCAATCTGCACACCGGCATCCCTGAGCCTTCCGGGCGCATCCCCCTTGAGAAACGCCTTGCTGCCCAGTGCATCAACCAGCACCCGGCAGACAACCCCGCGTCGCGCGGCGTTGATGAGCGCATCGGTCAGCTCGTCCGCCAGTCCGCCCGGATACCAGATGTAGAATTCCAGATGGCAGGTTGAACAACACTGGTTGATTCCATCGATGATCGACCGGAAGATGGAGACATAGTCAGTCAGCAACTGCACCTCGTTGCCCTGCATGGCAGGAAACCCGAAAACCTTCTCCGACTGGCGCTGTAGCGGAAAGACCTCGGAACCCAACCCGGACCAGTCCACGGCCGCGCGCGCACGCAGCGACTGCTGCCAGTGCGCGTAGCGGTCCTGTATACCCCTGGACCGCTTTACGTACGTGCTGCTGATACGGTTTTCGCCGACGAACAGGTAGAACAGCACACCGAGTATCGGAACACTGAGAATGATCGCGAGCCACGCCAGCAACACGCCGACAGGCCGCCGTCGCATAATGACCCGCAGCGAGAGAGCGATTACGGCCGTCCAGTGCAGTACCAGCACAACTATTGCGTAGATCTGGAGTTCATCCTGTGACATTGCAGGTCTCTCCGGGCAACCGCGTCATTAGTCCAAGGCTGCCTGATTATACCCGCAGCAGGTGAACGCGCGGGGGTTGTCCGGATTAAATGCGCGTCGGCCGGCGATCTCATCCCGATCACATGATCCATGCTCGCCTGTTTCCCGCATGTAAGCAGCAAGCATCCCGCGGCGCCTTGGTGGAATGTGGATGTACCTGGCTGAGCCGGGTTACTGTTTCCGTTTTCGGCGTGTTGAAAGCTGCCGTCACATCCGGGAAATTGCCGGGGCAGATAATTGTACCCGGGGCATAGCCCTGGATGACACGGCCTCCCCGGCCACACCAGTTGACCGGAGCGGGTTACCGTTTGAAGCGGAATCCCACTGGTATTCGCTGTCCACGTCAATCGTTTCGTAGATAGTCTGGAACCTGGATAACTGCGGCCGCAGTGATTCAAGCATATCTGACCGAATACCAATATTCAGGGACCTGAAGGCGAACCAGCGATAGCTGTCTTCCATTCCGGCGTGGATCGTCTTCATGTAGGAGAAATGCGCTCTTGTGAAGATACAGCAGGGTAATCCCATCTGTATTCGCCGGTCAAATGGAACCTGCAGCATGTCTTTACGGCTCAGCAAGCCGAACATGTCAATCAGGTATGACCCCGGCGGCAAGAAAAAGCCGATTGCCCCGATTTCATTTGCAGCAACCACCGCATCCTGCCCGACATGCCTGCCGGTCCAGACGGCAGCCGTTGCATAGACACGCTCCCTCTCGTTACCCCAGCTGTTCACAAGGGCATCCGCATCGTTTCGCAACGGGTTGCTTGACAGGAGCAGCCAGCACACAGCTGCAAGCGCAGGCAAAACAACTACCCTGCCGGCGCCATCCGGAAAGGGGGATATGCCCGACACGGCGGCTAGCAACCACGCAACCCCCGCGCCACACATCAGGCAGGCGGCAGGCAGAACAGGAACAAAATACCAGGGAAAGTTCACGGCATAGCTGCTGCCACTACCCGTAAAGACAGCGACATAAACCAGGGTTATCAGCAGCAACGGTACTGTCGAGGCCTGCCTGAGCCTGAGATGCCTGAGCATGCCGATGAAGAACGGGGCAATCATCAGGGGGAAGGCAGTCGCATGCGTGTACCAGTACGCGCTTTTCCCCAGAAACGCGTTGCCGAATTCACGTGATACCAGGCCGGCCGCATCCAGCCAGGCAGGCGACAGCAGGTCGGCTGAGGTAAGCATCTTCCGCTGGACACTCATTGGCACCCATGTTTCAAAGAACACGGCTCCAAACACGATGTAAGCCAGGACAATAAAAGCGGCCGGAACCATTGTTACAAGCACGCTGGCCGGCCGGGTCCGCAGCTGTTGACGTTCATGCCACGTAGCCATGAGCAGTGCGACAGCGAGAACCACAATCCCGTCGAACCGGACCCAGACGGCGCCTGCTGCCAGCGCCATGGCGACAGCATACTGGTGCCTGCTCAGGAACAGGGCGGTCAGCACAATGACCAGGAGATATAACGGCAGCTCCATTCCACTGAAGCTCGTGAGAAGAAAAACCGGGTTTGTGACCAGCAGCAGGGCGGCGAACATGCCGGCGACAGGCCCCGGACCGGTGCGCGCACCAAGGTGGACAACGCTCAGAACCAGAAGGACCTCGAAGACAGTCCCCAGCGTCTTCGCTGCCAGGACCACGTCACCGAACATCCAGCGGGAGCAGGCAAGCAGCAGGACCCACGCTGGGCTTGTCGAGACATAGGTGTTCTCCCCGGGATTGAAGACCATACCCAGGCCTGAGGCGGTGTTGAGCGCCACCTTGAACGTAATGAAGGCATCGTCACACAGGGTTACAGGCAGAAAACTCCTGGCAACCAGCAGCGCCAGAACGGGAATAGCGTAACAGGGCAACCGGCTGCAGGAAGTGAACGATTCGTCCTGATTCCAGGCTGCACGCAGCCGCACTTCAGATCTGGGTTTTGCCGGCATTGTCCTTTCCCTGTGACAACAACGCCATGCCTGCACCAGGCCGCATTCGTTGTGGCGATTACCCTATCGCCTTGCTGCAGTCTTGTCTGTCAGACAATGCTGACACATATGAAAAATCAACCAGACCCGTGACAGGCAGGTGTGTTTTCAGATGCCTCGGTGCAGCCCCTGTTGCATCTCATGGCAACGCTTAAGCCGTTTCGACGCCTTTCCTGTCCTTTTTCCTTCCGATTATGTAGGCATCCACTGTACCTGCAATCCAGCAGACAATGATAAACAACATGAGGAGATTGAGTGTAACACTCCCTGACTGCAGGGATTCCCGGGTGGCAGCATTCGAGATAGCGGTCATGTCGATGACATCCCCCTGCAATTCAATATTCTCGAGTATGACCTGCGCATATTGCACGGCTTTTATCACAATCACCGCCAGACTGATCAAAACGGCCAGCATGATGACCAGCCCTCGCCTGTATTGCCTGAGAACCAGCTGGCCCAGCCCCGGGAAAACCAGACCCGACAGCAAGGCACCCTTCAACGCATTATTCATTGCCGGCCACTCCAGTCATGCAAACATTTGCTGCGGCCACATATTACCCATGATACCTATCAGGCAGACAGTGCATCGGCAAGGGCGCGCAACAGACCCGCCCCGTCACCGCGCCAGGCGCTGCCATGCATGCAGGCGAGGGTTGCCGGCGCTGTCGCAGCCAGTTTCTCCAGCAGCACACGTGCATTCCTCGTGTGCGAGAAGTAGTCCATCCGCTGCCGGAAGACCTCGCTCGGACCGAGGATATCAGACTCCGTGACGGGTGGAAGATCGGTGCCCCCCTGCGTAAACAGGTCGCCGCACAGCAACGTCGAGGTGTGTTCTTCAGTCAGAAATCCGCATTCCCACGCATGTGGCAGATGCGGCGCATCGATCCAGCGCACGGAATGCCTGCCCAGCGAGAGCACCTCGCCATCGGCAAGGGCGCGGGGACTGCGGTCAGCCATGTCCTCCATCGACACCATGGCAGCGACCCTGCTGCAGAGCGGCACGGCTTGCGGCGCAACTGCCAGCCATTCGTTGAGTGAACCACACTCATCCGATTCCACGTGCGAGAAACCGATGTAACGCAGCTTTTCCACCGGCAGCACGCTTGCGACTGCCTCACGCACCAGCGGAAACAGCCTGCGTGGCCCGGTGTGGAACAACAGCGGGGCGTCGCTCGCAATCAGGTACTGGTTGAAAGAGAATCCGGCGCCATTCTCGAAAACAACCGGCGTATTGATACGGTAAATCCCGTCGGAGACTTCATGGATATTGGTGCCCGACTGGCTGTTGGTAATCGGCATGCTGATTTCCTCGCCGTTTGGAACAGTAGTTGACCGCCTGGTGCTCCCTGCATGGCTGCATACAGGTTCGGTCACCTGAGTATAGATGGCTTACGATCCCCGGCCGTAGAAGATCATGCCTGCCGTCGTGTTCTGCATAGTTGCAGCTGGCCGGCACCCGGATGCCAGCATGGCCCGGGCAAGCTCGGGGACTGAACTGCATCCCTGGCAGAGAGACCCTCTCACCGGCCCGGACGTCCCATGGACCTTACCATGTGGGAACGCGCCTGGTCTGCGTCCACCAGTACGGCAGTGAACGGGTAGCCACTTGTCAGTACCGCCACCAACTGGCTTGCTGCGTTGACAAACGCGGTCTCATCGGAGAAATCCAGGATGTCGATGGCAGAAGACAGTGCCGGGTTCGACCGGACCGCAGCCACCCTCGCCGCGACGGGTATCGTGATGTTCCCGTCATCCGGGTCCGCGTCAAGCGACTGCAGCAGTCGTGCGATATTCACGACCGCCGGGGTATCGATCGTCCCGTGCTCCACCAGATCCAGCGGCGTGATAACCGCTTTCCCTGCTACTGCCCTTCCCAGGGCGATGTCACCGATGAAAAACCTGACGCTATTGCCAACCTCGTACTGAAACTCACCGTGGCTGCCGGTAATGCCGGCAAGCGGCCCTGACTCATAGCGCACGCCCGCTACCGGGGCATCAACCAGGGTACCATCACCGACGATGATCACCAGACCGGCATCCCTGTTCTCGTCATCCGGATCGGAAGAACCGCCGCCGGAGCTGGCAAAGAACGCGCACTGGCTGCCACCGAGCAGTGGCATGGCAAGCAGCGCGATGACAAGCTGTATTTTACGGGATAGCATAGATCACATTTTTATAGCGCATGAGGCAATTCGCCGGCAAGTACCCGGGGCCAGTCCCTGTGGTTGCTTGCAGCCTGGTTGCCAGCTACTCGATCTTGATGTAGGCAAAGCCGTCGGCCTGCAATTCCGCCAGGCGCACGACTCCGGACGGGACCAGTTCCACGCCTTCATAAAGGGCATCCTCGGGCAGTCCGACCTCCGATCGCGTGATGTTGCAAAGCTCCAGCTTCACGCCATGCACCTTGTTCAGCGTGGTGAGCCGCCCCTTGAGATTACTGCGGCGCTCCTCCAGCGCGGCGTCTGCACTGAAAGGGGTGTCTTCGAGCTTGTCGTCGGTCAGGAAGCGGATCCCGTGGGCAACGAACACGATCCTGACATCGTAGTCAATCAGGTCATTCTTGTAGTAGGTGACCATGTTGTTGATGCTGGTCAGCATGGCACTGAACCGGCGCGGGTCCGCAAAATCTGCATGGTAGACCACCCTGGGATCCGAGTCGGCTGCTTCGACCTCACCCTGGACCAGAACCGGCTGCACAACCCAGCTCAGGGCGGTCGCAAGCATGATGAAGCTGAACATACTGAGGGCTTTCCTGATCATTACACTCTCCTGCTACGCATAAGGTACCTCTAATTCTAGATCAAATTCGCATATTGCAAGTGCTGCCTGCTGTTCCTGCCAGCAAATGGCGTTACGCACCTTTCGGGCAGGCCGAAAAGCGCCAGATCAATCAGGCATTACCAAAGCTGGAGGGTTCGATGAAAAAAGTAACGGCGTGATTTTTCAGCAGCCCTGTTTTCCCCAGGCCATCCTCACCACCCGGCCCTCACCAGGTCGATATCGTGGTCTGCCACAAAGGCAGGCAGTGCTGCGCGGACACTTTCCCACGCCGCACCTTCCCCCAGGCGTTCGAGCGTCGCAGCGATCAAGGCGTATTTACGCGCCGCGATCAACTGTTCGGGCGCCACCGGCTGGCCGGCCTGCATGAGTTGCAGCAGCTGTTTCGCCGCTTCCTGCAGCGGCAGGCCGCGGCGGGTGGCGATGGCATCGAGGTCCAGGCCCTCGCGGTAGGCCAGCCAGGTGTCGCGCAGCGGCGG
>JASFOC010000095.1:0-7778 GCA_050116715.1 Gammaproteobacteria bacterium | reverse complement strand
AGGGTTAGTTATGAAACGACGTGATTTTCTGGGTGGCGCCGGCGCCGGCGCCTTGCTGACGGGCGGCTTGCTTGCAGGGTGCAGGCAGCAGGCGGATAGGGATGTGGCGAGCGGCACGGGAAAACAGCGGAAATTTCAATGGAAACTGGTAACCACCTGGCCGAAGAATTTTCCCGGCCTGGGTACCGGTGCCAACCGGCTTGCCAGCATCATCGAGGAGATGAGTGGCGGCCGTATCACCATCAAGGTCTATGGCGCCAAGGAACTGGTGCCGGCGTTTGAAGTGTTTGATGCTGTTGCCGGCGGCACTGCAGAGATGGGACACGGGGCGGCCTATTACTGGAAAGGCAAGCGTGAAGCGGCGCAGTTTTTCAGCGCTGTGCCCTTCGGGATGACAGGCCAGGAAATGAATGCCTGGCTGTATTACGGCGGTGGCATGGAACTGTGGCGGGAACTCTACGAACCGTTTGGTGTGCTACCCATGGCCGCGGGCAATTCCGGGGTCCAGATGGGTGGCTGGTTCAATCGGGAAATCAATAGCCTGGCTGACCTGCAAGGGCTGAAGATGCGAATTCCCGGGCTGGGCGGGGAGGTATTGCAACGTGCTGGCGGAACACCCGTACAGGTGGCAGGCGGCGAGATCTTTACTGCATTGCAGTCCGGTGCCATCGATGCCACTGAATGGGTCGGCCCCTACAATGACCTGGCTTTCGGCTTGTACAAGGCAGCGAAGTATTACTATTACCCCGGCTGGCACGAGCCGGGGACCACCATGGAATGCCTGATCAACAAGGCCGCTTATGCGGAGTTGTCGCCTGATCTGCAGAGTATCGTGAGTAATGCATGCCGGGCGCTGAACGGAGACATGCTGGCTGAATATACAGCCCGCAACAACGCCGCCCTGCAAAGCCTGATCAACGACCATGGCGTCGATGTGCGCGAATTCCCCAGGGAGGTTCTCAACAAGCTGCTGGCCCTGTCAGACGAGGTTGTTGCGGAAGTCGCCGACAAGGACCCCCTGGCAGCAAAGGTGTTCCGGTCCTATCGCAGTTTCCAGCGCCAGGTTACGGCCTGGCACGATATCTCTGAACGCGCCTATCTCAACGTGCGGGGAGGCTGAGCCACCGGGTTACCTTCCGGCTGCCCGTCATTGAAAGACGTACCCGAGGCGCAGCAGATGCAGATTCATACCGTCGTTGGGATCCTTGATGCCTGCATTGGAGATGTGCTGGAAGCGGTATCCCAGCTCGTACTGACCATGCTTGCCGAATCCGAGACCGAACCCGATCAGCGAGCCAAACTGGAATGCCGTTGAAAAACTCCTGTTTCCCAGGCTCGTTTCCGAGAGCAGGTGGGCGCCGATGCCGGCATCCGCGAAAGGAGACACGCCGCTGGACAGCGCGGTGTCACGTTGCATCCGGAATACCGGTGTCAGGCTGATATTGTACAGGGCGTTGTTATCTCCATGCTCGGCATCTGCATGGAAGTAGGCGAATTCTGCATCCCAGTAACCGCCCACATTCCAGGCGCCACCGTTGAACCAGGTGCGCCCCCAGCGGTTCTGCATACCGACGCGGTAGATATCGGCATCTAATGAGTCCTCGTCGGTTCCCAATGTCAGGGAAACCGAGTCGACCCAGCGACTGCCGTTGGCACTGGCCGTTGTCATGAGCGTCAACAGCAGGAACGGGATAGCCAGCAAGCAACTTTTTTGCTGCATCTGCAATTCCTTCGCATCAAAAGTTTGGCAGGGGATTTTCTCACGAAGCGGGGCGGGATACCAGCCAGCCCCTGCTCAGGGCCCAAACACGACGCCCGGCAGCCAGGTTGCCAGCTGCGGCCATGCGGCCAGCAGCAGCAGCAACAGGAGTTGTATACCTATAAAGGGAACAACTCCCCGGTAAATCTGCTGCGTGCTCACTTCGGGGGGGGCGACCCCGCGCAGGTAGAACAGGGCGAAACCGAATGGCGGGGTGAGGAAGGAGGTCTGCAGGTTGAGCGCGATCATGATGCCGAGCCATACCGGATCCAGCCCCATGGCGAGCAGCACCGGTCCGACAATGGGCACCACAACGAAGGTGATCTCGATAAAATCGAGCACGAATCCGAGCAGGAACATCAGCAGCATGACCGCCAGCATGGCGCCGAACTTGCCGCCAGGCAGGTTGGTGAGCAGGTCGGCCACGATTTCGTCTCCGCCGAAGCCGCGAAACACCAGCGAGAATATCGATGCACCGACCAGGATCAGGAACACCATGGAGGTGACGCGGGTCGTGCTCAGTACAACCTCTCGCAGGATCACATAGGTACACTGCCGCTGGCTGATTGCCAGCAGGATGGCGCCGACTGCGCCGACCGATGCCGCCTCGGTTGGTGTGGCGAATCCGCCCATGATGGATCCCAGCACGGCCACAATCAGCAGCAGCGGGGGCAGCAGCCCGCGCAATACCCGTTGCAGCAGGCTGTTTTCCACGTTGCCATTCGCGGCAACGGTTACCGCGGCCGGCATGGCCTGTGGCCGGAATGTGGCCACCCCTGCCAGATAGAGGAGGTAAAGCGCCACCAGCAGCAGTCCCGGTAGCAGAGCGCCACTGAAGAGGTCGCCGACCGACACGGTTTCCGGTGAAAAGATGCCCATGTCGAGTTGTGCCTGCTGGTAGGACGAGGAAAGCACGTCACCCAGCAGCACCAGCACGATGGATGGCGGTATGATCTGGCCGAGCGTGCCCGAGGCACAGATGGTGCCGGTAGCAAGGCGCGGGTCGTAACCGTGCCGCAGCATCGTCGGCAGTGACAGCAGGCCCATGGTGACCACGGTCGCGCCGACAATGCCGGTGCTGGCAGCCAGCAGCATGCCGACCAGCGTCACCGAATAGCCGAGTCCACCGCGCAGCCCGCCGAACAGGGCGGCCATGGTATCGAGCAGGTTTTCAGCAACCCGCGAGCGTTCCAGCATCACCCCCATGAAAACGAACAGCGGGACCGCCAGCAGCGTGGTATTGGTCATGATGCCGAACAGGCGATTGGGCAGCGCCCCGAGAATGGCGGCATCGAATCCTCCCGCCAGCTCGCCGACGAGGGCAAATGCCAGGGCGGTGCCGGCGAGCGAAAAGGCAACCGGGTAGCCGGACATCAGTACCAGACAGGCTGTCAGGAACAGCACCAGCGGAATCAGGTCGGCCACGAACTACAGGTCCTTGTCTGCTATGCCCGCGCCGGCTTCTGCAGGTCCTCTGCCTGCGATCACCAGTGCGCTGCGCAATGCCAGGGAGCAGCCCTGCAACAGCAGCAGCACCGCCATGAGTGGTATGACGGTCTTCAGCAGGAACACGCCATCCAGGCCGCCGGTCTCGCGCGAGCCTTCCTGTATCGACCAGGAGGATGCAACGTAGTCGAGGCTGCTGGCTAAGATGAAGCCACAGGTGGGAAACAGCAATAACAGCGTGCCCAGCAGGTTCGTCCAGGCACGGGTCTGCGGGGACGCCTTCTGGTAGAAAATATCCACGCGAACATGACCGTCATGTTTCAGTGTGTATGCGGCGCCCAGCATAAAGACGATCGCATGCAGGTAGCTAACAGATTCCTGCAGCGCAATGGAACCGGTCTGCATGCCATAACGCAGGACCACGACCGCGAAGGTGATCAGGACCATGCCCAGCGTCAGCCAGGCAATGCCGCGACCGGTGAGTTCGGCAATCCCATCGAGTCGCGTGGCAAGTTTTTCCAGCAGGTTGTAAAAGCCTTGATTCGTCATGTTTGTTTTGCCGCCGGGTAGCCAGCCATGCACGCTTCCGTGCTGCACGCTATGAAGTCCTGGCGTATTGCTTTTCCGGTGAGAAACGCGGTTTTTGTGCCGGCGATGGTCTCGCTACTGCAAGCCGGGCGATGCGGGATCACCAGCGAAAAATCATCCAGCGCGGCACCATCAGGGCCGGATCAATCTGGTTATAGCGTGATTCCAGCAAACCGTCACCGTCCGCATCCATCAGGTAGTAGGGATAGCCGCTGCTGGGAATGATCTTGACCATATACAGCTGGCCATTCATGCGGTATTCGTGCACCACGGCATCATCCCGCTTGGTGATGGTGACCTCAGGTTCCATGAGGCCCTCATCGCTCATGCCGGTGGGTGGTGGCAGCGAGGCTTCCTCGGGCTGCGGCTCCAGTGCCGGGGGCTGTTCGGCCACAGCGGCCATGGAGAATATTAACATGTTGATTATCAATAATATTTTCATTATGCCTGCTCTGCACGTTGCGGCGGTTATCGGGTTGCCGCCAAGCGATCGGTAAACCCGTGCGTTAATCATAATCGAAAAATGCCTGCACAACCGCTTCCCGGTGGGGCGCTGCCGGCTGTGCTTGCCACAACAGCGGTCAACCGGTAGGCAGGCCTGCAACAGACCGTGCCCGGACGTGTCGGGCCGGCTAACAATGATACCATGGCGTCGGGTGCAGTCCGTGCCGCCACGGCTGCTGGAACAATATCAATACCAAGAACCTGATCATGTCCGTGAAAAAGTCCAGTCCCCTGTTACTCGTTGATGGTTCGTCCTACCTGTACCGTGCCTACCATGTGCCCAACCTGCAGCGCCTGACCAATGCCGCCGGGGAGCCGACCGGCGCGGTCTATGGTGTCATCAACATGCTGCGCAGTCTCATGGCCGAGTACCAGCCGGAACACATGGCTGTGGTCTTCGATGCCAGGGGCAAGACCTTCCGCCATGACCTGTACAAGGAATACAAGGCCAACCGGCCTGCCATGCCGGAGGACCTGGCCCTCCAGATCAAGCCGCTGCACGCCCTGGTACGCGCCCTGGGCCTGCCGTTGCTGCAGGTAGACGGTGTGGAGGCGGATGATGTCATCGGCACGCTGGCAAGGGAGGCAACGACGCAGGGCATCGAGACCGTGATCTCTACGGGTGACAAGGACATGGCGCAGCTGGTCAGCCCGCATGTCACGCTGGTCAATACCATGTCGCAGACCACCCTGGATATCGACGGCGTGGAGGAGAAATTCGGGGTGCCGCCCGGGCTGATTATCGATTTCCTGGCGCTGACCGGGGACAGTTCCGACAACATCCCCGGCATTCCCGGTGTCGGTCCGAAGACGGCGGCAAACTGGCTGAGGACCCATGGGTCTCTGGACGCGATCATTGCCCATGCCGACGAGATCAGGGGCAAGGCAGGGGAAAACCTGCGTGCCAATCTGGATTCCCTGGAACTGGCACGTGAACTCACGGCGATCCGCTGTGATGTGGACATAGAGGCCCGGCCAGACTCGCTCAGCATCCAGCCACGGGACAACCAGGCGTTGCGCGAGCTGTATACGCAGCTTGATTTCAGGCGCTGGCTTGAAGAACTGGAGGATGGTGCGCAGCCGGCGGCCACGGGCACTGCTGATAACCAAACCGATAGCGAGTATGAAACCGTGCTGACACGGCCGCACCTGGACGACTGGCTGCAGCGCCTGGAGCAGACCGGACAGTTCGCCTTCGATACCGAGACAACCAGTCTCGACTACACCGAGGCGCGCATCGTGGGTGTGTCGTTTGCCGTCAGGGCGGGTGAGGCCGCCTACGTACCCCTGGCGCATGACTACCCGGATGCCCCGCAACAGCTGGATCGTGACGAGGTGCTGTCACTGTTGCGTCCGCTGCTTCAGAGTAAAGAATTCATTAAAATTGGACATAACCTTAAATATGATCGTAACGTGCTGGCTAACCATCATATTATTCTTGATGGAATGCGCTTTGACACCATGCTGGAGTCCTATGTCCTGGAAAGCACGGCAACCCGGCATGATATGGACTCGGTGGCGCAGAAGTACCTGGGACATACCACCATCAAGTACGAGGACGTTGCCGGCAAGGGTGCCCGGCAGCTGACATTCAATGAAGTTCCGCTGGAAACGGCGGCACCCTATGCTGCCGAGGATGCCGATGTCACCCTGCGGCTGCATGAAGCCATGTGGCCGAAACTAGCCGCGGCCCCCGAACTGCAGCGGGTCTATGACGAGATCGAGGCACCGCTGATCACTGTTTTGTCTGACATGGAGCAGACCGGGGTGGCGGTTGATACCGGGCTGCTGGCCATCCAGAGCAGGGAACTGGCTGCACGCATTGCCGACATCGAGCAGGAGGCGCACCGCGAGGCGGGGCAGCCGTTCAACCTGGGCTCGCCAAAACAGATCCAGGCACTGCTGTTCGATGTGCTGAAGCTGCCGGTGCGAGCGAAGACACCCGGGGGTGCACCCTCCACGGCAGAATCCGTGCTGCAGGAGCTGGCGCTGGACTATCCACTGCCCAGGCTCATACTCGACTACCGCGCAGCGAGCAAGCTCAAGTCGACCTATACCGACAAGCTGCCGCAACAGGTCAGCCGGACCACCGGGCGTGTCCATACCTCATACCACCAGGCGGTTGCGGCCACGGGGCGGCTATCCTCATCCGACCCGAACCTGCAGAACATTCCCATCCGCAGCGAGGCAGGCCGGCGCATTCGCCAGGCATTCATCGCAACGCCGGGAAATCTGCTGCTGGCGGCCGACTACTCGCAGATCGAATTGCGCATCATGGCGCACCTGTCGTCGGACAGGGGGCTGCTGGCGGCATTTTCCGCCGGCGAGGACGTGCATCGTGCCACTGCAGCCGAGGTTTTCGGGGTCGCCCCGGAAATGGTGAGCAGCGAGCAGCGTCGCTCGGCCAAGGCTATCAACTTTGGCCTGATCTACGGCATGTCCGCCTTCGGGCTGGCAAAGCAACTGGGTATCGCACGGGGCGCGGCCCAGGAATATATCGAGCGTTACTTCGACCGCTATCCGGGCGTCAAGACCTACATGGAGGCGACACGCGAGCAGGCAAGGCAGCAGGGGTACGTCGAAACGGTCTTTGGACGTCGCCTGTACCTGCCCGATATCAATGCGCGCAATGCCCAGCGCCGCGAGGCCGCAGAGCGGACCGCAATCAATGCACCCATGCAGGGCACGGCCGCCGACATCATCAAGCACGCCATGATCCGCGTACATCGCTGGCTGGCTGAAAACAGCGGCATCAAGGCCCGCATGATCATGCAGGTCCATGACGAACTGGTCTTCGAGGTGGCCAGCGAGGATTGCGATGACCTGAAAATCCCGGTGTCCGAGTGCATGACGGCCGCTGCCGATCTGCAGGTGCCGCTGGTGGTGGATATTGGTACCGGTGCCAACTGGGATGAGGCGCACTAGACGGCGACTGCTGCCAGCTATCCGCGCCGGATGTGCAATGAAGGCGAAACAAAATGATTTAAATTGACAAAAAACAAACACTTAAATATATTGAATACCTTATATTTAGATTGAAATGTAGATAAGCACCAGCTCGTGCAGCTGTCATCGTTGTGCGGCCCGGTTCCGCTTTTCCACGCGAGCAATGCAGGCATCAGTGGCTACATTGAGGTGTCGTTCCCGGCGTTTTGATACAGTGACGTGCTTCCTGAAGAATTTATCTGTTTGTATTTCAATACATTATTTATATAGTGAACTATAAGGTTTTGGCGTTATATATAAAATTCGAGTCCCCGGCAGTCGCGGGACAGCAACGCTGCACAAGGGCTGTAACCGCCTGCGGTCCCTGGCAGAAGCTTACCGATAAACCGGCCAGCCAGCGGGTGCGGGTGGCGTGCAGGCCGCTGGCTTCCGGGTGATTCACGGGCGGCAATATTTCAGTGTGTCAGGTTGTGAACTTCCGTAAATATCCATGGTCACAGGATTTGAACACATTTAGGTGTTCCCGCTCCCCTCC